>JAFTNB010000218.1 GCA_017452115.1 Alphaproteobacteria bacterium | reverse complement strand
GGGCTGGAATATCCACTGGGACTGACTAAAGCTTGTATTTCTACCAAGACAGGTCTTGAACCTTCTATACCGGCAAAAACACAAGATCCGGAAATATTTCCTTGTCGTTCGGCTAAAAATAAAGCTGACGGATTTTCTACTTCAACCAATCCTTGGTCTTGCATTTCAAAAACACCTATTTCATCCGTTGCGCCATAACGATTTTTAACAGCACGAAGAATACGGAAGTGGTGTCCTCTCTCTCCTTCAAAATAAAGAACGGTATCAACCATATGTTCTAATACACGTGGTCCGGCAAGCGAACCTTGTTTGGTTACATGTCCGACTAAGAACAGCGTAAATCCTTTTTTCTTGGCTAATTTAATTAATTCATAACTGCAAGCTCGAACTTGAGATACGCTTCCGGGGGTGGATTCAACCTCTTCCAGATACATTGTTTGTATAGAATCGATAATCACCACAGCAGCATTAGATTTTTCTAAAGTAGCAATAATATCTTTTATATCTGTAGCACTAGCTAATTTAACCGGAGTTTTTTCCAATCCCAAACGTTTGGCACGAATACGGACTTGGTCAATAGCCTCTTCGCCGGAAATATAATAACATTCAGGGGAGTCTGGTAAACTTGCTACTTTGGCACAAGTTTGCAGCAATAATGTAGACTTCCCTATTCCCGGATCTCCACCAACCAAAATAACAGAACCGGCAACTAATCCACCACCGCAAACCCTATCTAATTCTTTGATTGATGTAGTTAAGCGGTTTAATCTTTCTTGTGCTCCGCTTAAAGGTACAAACTCTATCATTTTTCCTTTGCGTTTGCTCGGAAGATTGGAAAATCCTTCACCTCCGACTTTTTCTTCAACGATAGTGTTCCATTCTCCGCAAGCATCGCACTTACCTTGCCACCGTGGATATACAGAACCACAGCTCTGACAAATAAACTCACTACCGCTTTTTTTTGCCATTTTATACCTCGACATTAATCGGACCTTGAGAACAACCGTTAATAAACTGGCAAAAATACGGATTATCTGTTTTATCCATTTCTTTAACCGTTCCCTGCCATATAATTTTTCCTTTATATAACATAGCTATTCTATCCGCAATTTTGCGGGCAGAAGCCATATCATGAGTAATCGTCAAAGCTGTAGCCCCCAATCCTTTAACCGATTCAATAATTAAGTCGTTAATAACATCTGACATAATCGGATCAAGACCTGTTGTTGGTTCATCAAAAAAGATTATTTCCGGACGAGTAGCGATAGCTCGTGCCAAACCGACACGTTTTTGCATACCTCCGGATAATTCAGACGGAGATAAATCAGCCACATCCGGAGCTAAACCGACTTGACGCAATACTCTAATTGCTTCATTTTTGGCATCTTTACGGTTCATTTTTTAATTTTCAAGTAAACCAAAAGCAACATTTTCCCAAACAGTTAAGCTATCAAATAAAGCACCGCCTTGAAAAAGCATTCCCATTTGAGAATGTAGTTTTTCTTTTTCTTGTTGGGAAATACCAACCACCTCTTTTTCATCGACTAAAATAGAACCTTGTTCGGGTGTCATCAGTCCTTGAATACATTTAATCAAAACAGATTTACCAGTACCGGAACCACCGATAACCACTAAAGATTCACCCTTACGGACATCTAAATTAACACCATCTAAAACAACCTTTTTACCAAAAGCTTTTTTAAGATTGGAAATTTTTATTTTTGTTTCTGACATTATATTACCCCTCTATTTGGAAAAGAATACTTCGGTGATGATATAGTTGAATATTAAAATCAAAATAGAAGCAGAAACAACGGCATTTGTGGTTGCTGTACCAACTCCTTGGGCTCCGCCTTTAGATTTGTAACCATTATAACATCCCATTAAAGAAATAATAAAACCAAAAACAGCCGCTTTTACAACACCGGTAGTAATGTCTAAACTTTGCAAATTTTGCAATGTTGCATTTACATAATTTGCCGGATTAAAACCAAGCTTATACACACCAACGACATAACCACCAAAAATACCAATAACATCTCCTATCAAAACCAACAATGGCAAAACTAAAATTCCGGCAATCAAGCGCGGAGCTACCAGATATTTGAAAGGATTGGTTGATAAGGTAACCAAGGCATCAATTTGTTCAGTAACTCGCATTGTTCCAATCTCTGCTGCCATGGCAGCACCAATACGTCCGGCAACCATTAAAGCGGAAAGAACAGGCGCCAATTCTCTGGTTACGGAAATCAAAACAACTTGAGCTACCGTACTTTCTGCACCAAAACTGGCGAATCCGGAATAACTTTGTAAAGCAATAACCATACCGGCAAAAATAGTTGTAAGACCAACAACAGGAAGAGAATAAAAACCAATGTCCATCATCTGGCGAAATAATAATTTCCAATAGAAGGGAGGAGTTACACTATTATATAGAGAACGCCCGATAAACAATGTTAACTCACCTATGCGTAAAATAAACGAAACAAGTGGTTTCCCTTGTTTTCTTAAAAAATTTTCCACTATGCGTATAAACATTAAAAATTCTCCGCTGTTAAAATAATTTGGAAGTTATTTTATTACCAAGTCCCCTTAAAATCAATAATCTTATATCAATCATCACAAGCTATTTTATAGCCTTTTGCCAGCTTACAGCAGC
>JAFTNB010000217.1 GCA_017452115.1 Alphaproteobacteria bacterium | reverse complement strand
TGACTAAAGAATGCTTCTTTGATGTGTGGTGCAAATTTTATTTCTTTAAGATTGATAAATTCAAGAGCTTCCATATAGATATTTTCGGTTAAGTCTGATAAATCAAGATATTCTCCGAAAACTTTGTTCTTTTCTGTTGTGGTGGTGTAATAAATATCTTCACTAATATTAATATGTTGTTTTAACATTGGAATAGTGATTACACAATCACTAAATTGAGCATGTATTTCTGGATTAATGGTTAGATTTGTAACGTCTGTATTGCTGAAATCTATATTTTCTAAAGCAGGAAAATTTTCTAAAGATGTATTTTGTAATTTTATTTTTTGGACTTGTAATTTTTTTAAGTGTGTATTTTGCCCACTTAGAGTGATTGTAGGGCATGTTTGGGAATATATATTTAATTTTTGTAGTTTATTGTATGATGATAAGTCTAATGATAGGTCTTCCGCAATATTAGATAGCTTAAGGCTGATAACTTGTGAGAATTTTTTTAGTTCCGCAAGATTTTTATTTGTGATGGGATCGGTAATTGTTAGTTGATTAATCGTAATATTTTCCCAATTATAATCACTAATTTCTTGACTGCTTATTCTTAAATCCGGAACAAAAATGGTATTAGCATTTATACCGGTATAAATATCCAGATATTGATTATCATTACGGAAAATACCAAGACGATTTAAGGCTGATTCAGAGATATTTTTATTATCGACCAAAGACTGAATATCTGTTGTATTCATTAAACACATTACGGCATCACGGCAATCTTGGCAATGATGATACGGAATAGTGCTATTACATTTACCTTGGATTTGTTTGATATTTCCTTTTTGTAGTTCTATGGTTGCAATAGGAATAAGTAAGTTATCTGGGGCAATTTGACGAAGAGAGTATATGCCACTATTTTGCTCTTGGAGTAATTTATCATAGCTTCCTCCTCCGACACAGTTATGAGCGTAACTTCCTTCATAATCTAAGGCTTCTGGTGTTTTAAGATGGACCAGAATTGTATTGTTTGAGGGATATTCTTTAATTATTTCGATGTCTTTATGGCTTTCGGCAATAATTTCTGCTCGTGATTTGTTTTTTAGAGCTTTATTTTGTTCAAGAAAAAATTTATCTATTTGTTTTTGTATTTCCAGCCAATTAGAGTGTTTACCGAAAAGTTTGTTGAAATAATATTCATTCAAAACTTTTTGGGGATTTTGAATTATATAGGCACTAATATAATCTTTAAGATGCTGTGCTTCTGGATGTAATCCGGATTGTCGAAATGTTTCTGCAGAAAAAAATATATTACCGTTCTCATCTTTAGGGAAAAAATGAAAATCATTTTGGAATAATTCTTGAGTAAGATATTTACGCAAAGTGGTTAATGTACAAAGTGCTGCCTTGCTTTCATTCGAAAGTGTAGCAAAACGAGTGGTTTGAGAATGTTGTTTGAGTTTTTGTACCAATTGATTTTTGCTTTGTTTGAGTTTTTTTATATTTCCGCTTATGGATTTTTTATCGGTGGATGGTTTTAATTCTTCGCGTAAAGTGTTGATTTTGGCAGTAAGAATATTGATTTCTTTTTGCAATTTTTGTTTTTGCATATGCTGTTTTTTGCCACTAGATAACATATCTTGGGCATAGCTTAATATGGTTTGGTCTTGTCCAGCAGCGTAGGTCTTGTGCAAATAGGACAGATATTCTCTGTAGTTTACTATTTTCATCTTATAAATTCTTTGTGGGAGTTAAACGGTAATATATATTAGCCGAATTTAAGAGTCAATATTTAAAATAGACTAAAATGACACAAAATATTGATGGTGCAAAACTGTATAAAATATTTACTTTTGGATATTTGAACATATAATGATGATGAATATGTACTCTTTATGTTTAATTTTAATTTTAATTATTATGACTAAAAAAGGTTTAATTTGGTTGGCGTGTGGTGTTGTGGCTGCAAGTGCTGCGGTAGTCGGTTATGTTTATCGTGAAGCGATTGGTGAAAAAGCAACAGAGTTGAAAGGACAAATTGCGCAGAAGATGAAACGCAATACAGCGCCGGAGCATCAAGAAGAAAATACTGCTGCTGAAGTTCCGGTTTCTTAAAATTCCTTTTATGGCTTTTTTTATCCCCTCACAAGATTTTTCTTGTCAGGGGATTTTTTTATTTCCAGCCGATAGTTTGAGAAATTATAGCTTTTTCTTCTGTCGCTAGATTTAAAGATTGTTCAATCAGTTCTCGGTCAAAATATCCTCTGACCACGTTATTTAAGCCTTTAGAGGCACAATATAATCCAACGTTTTGATAGGCTGAACCGGCGTGCAGAGGTGAGTTTTGGGAATCTGTTCCGGTATAGAGTAGTGTCAATGGAGCTGATTTAACGAAGTCTTGGGTGGCAAATAAATTTCTTTTATCATTATTAATGATTGGTTCTAGAGAATTATTTGCGGCATTGTATAACCAAACGCCGTCAGATTTGAATACATAAACTTTTAAATCTTGTTTGTTCATTGAGGTAGGAATAGTTCTTTTTCCATCGTGGCTAATTCCCCATGCGGACCATAGAATTTCGCTCAAAGTTTGAGAGTCGATATCTTTTTTGCTGAATGTGCGGTCGCTTTTTCGGAAGGCAATAGCTTCCATTAATGGTTTACCTCCGGTTAAAATAGGGCGGGGGAGTTCTTGCGGTTTTAGTTCTGAAGCGGTAGCTGAATTGAACATTAATGTCATTGCAAATACTCCATAAATTAGTTTAAACATAGTATTACTCCTGATTAGATTATAAATGGTTATCAAGTCTATCTTCGTAAATACCGGATGGATCTTGATGAATAATAATTTGTGCGTTAGGATATGCTTCTTTGAGTTTATCTGTTATGATGTCGCTATATTCATGAGCTTGGCAAAGAGTAAGATTGCCATTTAATTCAAGATGAAATTCAAACATATAGCCTCCACCAAGATCGTGAGTGCGAAGATCATGTATTCCACAAACAAAGGAATTAGACATTACAATATTACATATTTGGCAACGTATATCTTCGGAAAGTTCTCTATCAAGTAATAAGCCAATGGCGTCGCAGGCTAGTGTATAAGCATTATATAAAAGATATAATGATATAAGTGTAGCTGTTAAAGGATCAATCCATATTGCATTGTAAAATTTTATAGCAAACAGGCTGATTATAATTGCTCCATTAGTTAATATATCTACCAGATAGTGGGCACTATCTGCTAATATGGCTTGAGAGCCGGTTTTTTTAGCAACATGCCGTTGGAAGATAATTAAAACCAGAGTGACGACTAGGCTGATAATATTTACACCTAAACCAATAGTAGTATCAAGCAGAGGGC
>JAFTNB010000021.1 GCA_017452115.1 Alphaproteobacteria bacterium | reverse complement strand
TCCCAATCTGCGCGGCGGGCAGGGCTATGCCGTCGCCAAGGAGATTCTCGGTTCCGGCCGCGCGCTCGAAGCCATGAACAAAATGATTTATGCGCAGGGCAAAGCTCCGCAGCCGCAGCTCGGGCATTTGACGCGCGACATTGTGGCGACGGCCGGCGGCGTGGTGGAAAGCATCAACAACGAGCGTATTAACAGAATAGGCATTTTGGCGGGCGCCGGACAATATCCGGGCGCCGGTCTGGATCTGCTCAAAAAAGTTGGTGACCGTGTTGAACAAGGAGAAGTTCTATATCGTATTCATTCATTAACTTCAACAGATTTTGCATTTGCCAATTCTGTGGTTGACGGCAACAATGGCTACGAAATCAATACCAAGGGATACTAAAGTTTATATCATTAATGGCTAATTGATTAAGCATTAAAGGAGAATATAAATGAAAAAAATTCGTATTGCTGTTGTTGGTTGCAAAAATATGGGAAGCAAACACATTAAGTGTCTGCGTGAAAATTATGCAGAAGATGTTACAATTGCCGGTATATTAAATTCCACGCCTCAATCATCAGCAACAAAAGCTAAAGAACTTGATGTTCCGTATTTTGAAAAGCCTGCAGATATAAACAAGCGCAGAGCGGATGCTGTTATTATAGCAACACCGGCAGAAAATCATTATGATGCCGCAACTTATTTCATCAAAAAAGGTATACCTTGTTTGATAGAAAAACCATTTGCTTCTACTGAAGAAGAATGCTTAGAATTAATTAAACTTGCCGAGGCAAAAAATGTTCCGCTTTTAGTTGGTCACACCGAAAATTATAATCCGGCGGTAATGCGTCTTAAAGAGCTTTTAAATGGGCATCGAGTTTTGTCAATTGCCGGTATCCGCACATCAGCCAATCCGGGAATAAAACAGACGCACGTTATTTCAGAATTGATGATTCATGATTTGGCAATAGTTAATTCATTACTGGGAAATGATTTTGAAACGGCAATTGTTCATAAAAAAGACCAATATCGTTGGGATGAACATAGCATTGTTGAAATGCGTTATTGGAACAAGGCAATAGTGAGGCTTGAGGCGATTCGTGCAGATGTGCCGATAGAACGTCATATGCGCATTATTGATGATAAACAAAATATTTATCAAATTAATTTTCCTGAACGTCGGTTATTAAAAAATAATGAATTGATTACCGAGGGAGGTGATAATTTACGCAATGAACTCGGTAATTTTATAGGAATGTTACGCGGCACGGAAAATCCTTTGATTAGTCCGGAAGAAGCAAAAGAAAATGTTGGTTTATGCAATCAATTAGAAAAGATTTCCGGAGCCGAAAGAAATTTTCAAAAAAATATGAGTAGCTCTTGCATCAGTAAAATTTCATCCCTATATAAGCAAGTAGAAAGATAAATATACGACTTGTTTTACAAAAAGGATGATAAATTATGAGCAATAAAGTCATTGGTATTGACCTTGGTACAACCAACTCCTGCTTTGCCGTTATGGAAGGCGGAGAGGCCAAAGTTCTCGAAAACTCCGAAGGCGCCCGCACC
>JAFTNB010000216.1 GCA_017452115.1 Alphaproteobacteria bacterium | reverse complement strand
CCGCTATCGCTATTTACGCTTTTCAGCATAACTTCAGGAGCGCTGATTCCGAGTAGGAATAACAGTTGTTTAAGCATATCACGGCTAATTCTTGCTAATTGCAAACGAGAAGCTGCCAATTGTGTGTTTTCTGCATTCATAATGGACGATGTATTGTAGAAACTGCTGAAAGTTTGTGCTAAACTATATGCAAAGTCAGAGATTATACTCGGTTCTACTTCTTCAGCTGCTCTAGCAACAACATTTGCAAATTGAGCAATTTTCAAAGCTAGTAAACGTTCCTCGGTATTAGAAATTATAATATTACCAGAGTTAATACCTGTTTCTTGTGCTTTGCGGATAATCGAATTAATTCGTGCTATTGCATATTGAATATACGGTCCTGTCTTACCGTCAAAACGGGCAAAATCTTCCAAACTAAAAATATAACCTGATGCAATACTGTTTTTCAAATCTTGAAACTTGATTGCGGCAATTGCAATTTCATCAGTCATTTTATCAATTTGTTCTTGAGTATATCCGTTCACCTCTTCGGCTTTGGGCATGGTTTTGCGAACTTCATCTTTTGATAATTTAATTAAATCTTCCAGATTCATTACTCCACCGTCACGGGTTTTAAATGGCTTTCCGTCTTTACCGTTTACTGTACCGAAACCGATATGAACAAGTTTGGTATTCGGACAGATACCCAGAAGATTTGATGCTTCAAATACTTGTTCAAAGTGCAGAGATTGGCGCAAATCAGTTGTATAGATAATTTTTTGAGCATTCAAATCATCAACACGCATTTTGATTGTAGCAATATCTGTAATTGCATAAGTAAATCCGCCGTCTGATTTTTCTAAAATTACCGGAGGTTTGGGTTTGGCTGTTTCTTCCAAACGGATAATTTCTGCTCCGTCATCTGTTTCAACTATTTTTTTCTGACGGGCAATATCCATAATTTTATAACAAGTTTGATGAGCATCGCTTTCACCGAGCCATAAATCAAAATTTACATCCAATTCTTTATAAATTGCTTTTACGGCATTTACTGATATTTCTCGTAAATGCTTCCACAAAGCCTGATATCCGGCATGTCCATCCTGAAATTTGGCCGTAATAATACGTGCATTTTCTTTTGCTTTTTCATCTTCTTTACAACGTGCGGAAGCTTTTTTATAAAGCTCTGTAATTTCTTCTACGCTAAACGAAGCTTCGGTTGGAAAACCGTCTTTTTTACTGTCATCAAAATAGCTCCAATCAGGATGTAGTTCCATGATTTCTGCTATAATCATCCCCATTGGAGTTCCCCAATCGCCAAAATGGACATCAGAAATAACATTGTGTCCGGAAAATTTAGCAATGCGGCGGATAGATTCGCCGATAACGGCAGAGCGTAAATGACCTACATGCATGGATTTAGCTACATTGGGACCACCGGAATCAATCACAATATTTTGGGGATTTTCCGCTTGAGCATATCCCAAACGACTGTCTTCACCGATTCTATCAATAATCTTTGCTATAAATTCATTAGTTAGAGTTATATTAATAAACCCTGGTCCATCAACGGAAATTTTTGCAAAATCAAGGTCTTGCTTTAATTTTTGAGCAATTTGAGAAGCAATTTCACGTGGATTCTTTCTTTCACTTTTGGCCAAAGCCAAAGCACCATTGCATTGTAAATCACTCAAGTCAGATCGATCAGAAATTTTTACAACCGCATACTTTTTATCTAATCCCAGTTCATCAAAAATTGTATTTAATTTTGTATTAATTGCATTCTCAATTGATAAATTCATTGTTATTCCTTTATTATATATCATTCAAGCTGAAAAACTTTACTAGAAAAAAATCAAAAATTCAAGACACTTATTGTTCACACTTAAAGTATAAATGATGAGGAAGTAACAAGCGGCAAGAGAACAAAGTTTCTTTTGTTTGTATTGCATGATTACCGGTTTTATGTTTGCGGCATTCCTCATCTGCCATATTTTGAATGGTTTCAAAATCTGTTGTCCATTTATTATAACATATTGCCGGTGCTTCCGGTTTTGACTTGCCTACATAAAGCTTATCCATTGTCGGTGCTCCGGCTTCTCTTCTTCTGTCAACAAACGGATCAAGTAGAGAACAAGCGCTTATCAATAAACACAATAACGTCAAATTTAGAATTTTTGCCCTAGACAATTTAAAAAACTCCATTACATTATGATTAATTGACTATAACTATATATGAAGAAGATAAAAATGAAAAGTCAAAATAAATACATTGGTGATGATAAGTTTGTTAAAATGCTTGAACATTACAATTGTCCTGCACCGCTTAATGTGGTGAAAATGCGTTTCTTTGGTGCAATCTGCAGTCCCAATATGGAATTGCGTCCCACGGATGTTATTTCTTCTTTTTGGGGGGAAGGGCAAACTCCTAGATTGGAAACGAAAGATGAGGCGGAGTTATTTTTCAAATTTTTTATGGGTTTATGGGATGATTGTTTCGAAAAAGTAAAAAATAATAAAGTTAGCCTTCCATTACATCGTTTTAAGGGTAAAGAGGAGTTGAAAGAGTTATGCCATGCTCGTTATGAAGAAATAGAAGCTGGATTTGCCGAAGGATTTTGGGGCGGATGTGAAGATTTGAAGATACCCGCTTATATTGCCGAAATTATTGATTCAATTAGTGAAGTTGCCGGTATCTATAATATGTTAATTAAAAAACTTGACAACGGCGCAAATGTAGATGAAATTGCAGAAACAGTAAAACACAGCGATGCTATGGTTGAAAAAGCCATGAGCTTTATTATTGAAAATTCGGTTTTGCCAAGAATTGATAGCTTAAAACGCGAAGTAAAATAACAAGGAGAACTATATTATGGACTTAATGCAAGGACTTTTAACTCGCCGTTCTGTTCGCAAATTTACCTATGAACCGGTTGCTAAAGAAGATATTATTGATATGATTAAAGCAGCTCAATATGCGCCGAGTGCACATAATACACAACCTTGGAGTTTTTTGGTTATTGATGATAAAGAGGCATTAAAAGATTTTCGGCATTTACAACGTTCTGCATTATTTGCAGAGAATGCGCCATTAGTTATTTTGGTTTGTGGAGATAAAAATATCGCTTTTAGCCGCGAAAAAGAGGGTTGGTCTTATCTTAATATAGATTGTGCAGCAGCTACCGAAAATTTATTATTGGCAGCCCATGCTAAAGGATTAGGTGCTTGTTGGTGCGGAGCTGCTCCAATGACGAAGCCCATGACCGATATTGCCGAAAGATTCAAACTACCGGAAAATATTGTTCCTTTTGCTATTGTGGTTATTGGACATCCTGCAGAAACACCAAAACAACCGGAAAATCGTTTTGATGAAAATAAAATTTATTGGTACCACGATTAATCAATAAAGTAGATTATGCTTTTTAATTTCACACTTGCAATTATAAAAAATTAGTGTTTAATGTAGAGGAGGGTGGTCGGATAGCCGCGCAATGGAAAGGAAAATCTAATTGTGAGGAAAGTCCGGGCTTCAAGGGAACAAGGCACCAGATAACATCTGGCTGAGGAAACTCAAGGGAAAGTGCCACAGAAAATTACCGCCTTTCTATATGCAAGGTAAGGTTGAAAAGGCGAGGTAAGAGCTCACCGCAATATTGGTAACAATATTGGCAAGGTAAACCCTGTCTGATGCAAGACCAAGTTAGGACGTATTTCTTTTTGTAGAAATAGCGACAAGGGGCGTTCTCTCTCCTTCCAGAGGTAGGTCGCGTTGAACCGGTTTGCGAATTCCGGTCCAGATGAATGGCTATCGTCATAAATCTTTGTACCAACAAAGCAAATATGATACAGAACCCGGCTTATAGATCACCCGTTTTTATTTTTGAATTTGTTTGAGTAGGAATGGTTAAATGAATAAAATAAAACCGCAAATTGAAGATACAAGCGGTGAAAAATATAAATACGGATTTGTTACCGATATTGAAGCAGAAACTATTCCTAAAGGTTTGAATGCCGATATTATTCGTTTGATTTCGTCCAAGAAAGGTGAGCCGGAATGGTTATTGGAATGGCGATTGAAAGCTTTTGAATTTTGGCAAACAATGAAAGAGCCTAAATGGGCAAAGCTTACTTATGATAAAATAGATTATCAAGATTTATACT
>JAFTNB010000215.1 GCA_017452115.1 Alphaproteobacteria bacterium | reverse complement strand
GGGCTAAAAAACTCTCCACAAATGATTGGCTCAGGAGCTCCTGTAGTTGTTGGATACGTTGCTGGAAGTCCGTATAATCGTCGTACCGCTAAAAAGGCAAATGCTTGAGCTTCCAGAGCATTGCTGTCCCATTCAGCTTCTTTTGCTGTTATTACGTTTACTTGTTCCATTCGTTGTCGTAAAAAACGCAACATTGTTGGATTGTTTGCTCCGCCGCCGCATACAATTAACGTTTCCGGTTGTTCGGGCAGGTACATTGCACAAGAGTACGCAACAGCTTCGGCGGTAAAAGCAGTAGCAGTTGCTGCGCCGTCTTCAAGACTTAAGCCTTCTAAATGTTCAAGCTTTTCATTGAAAATATTTCTATCAATAGATTTTGGTGGGTAAACGGCAAAATACTTATGACGCATTAAAGACGCTAAAACTTTACCGTCAATTGTTCCCAGAGCTGCAAGTTTCCCGTTATAATCCATATGTTCACCGCTGTGTTTTAATATCCAGTCGTTAATCGGTGCATTCCCCGGACCGGTATCAAAAGCCAGCAATTCACCATTTCTTCCGATCCATGTTATATTTGCAACTCCGCCAATGTTAAGTATAGCTAAGGGCTTGTTAAATGAATTACTTAATGCGCAATGATATATAGGAACCAAAGGAGCCCCTTGTCCTCCGGATAATATATCTGCTTTTCGAAAGTTAGCGATTACATTTTTGTTGCATAAATTAGCAAGTAATTGTCCGTTGCCTATTTGATGTGTGTAATGATTGTGCGGTTCGTGGTGAATCGTATGCCCATGAAATCCTATAATTTCAATATTATTGCCATAATTTGCCATATATTCATTAACTGCCTCGGCATGAAATTTAGTAAGTTCTTCCTCAACTTTTCCGATTCTTTGTGTATTTTCTTCATTATCCGGCTTAAGTCCTAATATTTCTCTAATTGATTCACGTAGTCTATCGTTATACGGAATAGTATAAGCTTTGCCGAAATCATAAACATCAATACCGTCAGTTGTGATTGTAGCGACATCCACTCCATCCAGTGAAGTTCCGCTCATTAGGCCTAATGCTCGTATTTTTTTTATCTGTTCCATCTTTTTCTTTATAAAAACTATATTGCAATGTCTAATTATTATGCTAATATCCGTTAAAAATTGGTTAGATAATTCGAATAAGGAAAAAGAAATGAGTCAATTTAAGTCACAATTTTTCAATCTTATGGTTGAGCGCGGTTTTTACAATCAATGTACAAACGAGAATGGCTTTGACGAATATTTATATGTGTGCGAAAAATCAGGCAAACCTGCTGTCGGCTATCTTGGCTCTGATCCTACCGGAGATAGCTTGCATGTCGGACACATTGTGCCTTTGATGATGTTGCGCTGGTTTCAAAAATGTGGGCATAAACCTTTGGCTTTGGTCGGTGGTGCAACTGCACGTATCGGCGATCCTTCCGGCAAAGATAAACTTCGTCCGTTTTTGGATGAAAGTACGTTAGCACATAATATTGAGGGGCTGAAAAAATCTTTTTCTAAATTTCTCAAATTCGGTCATGGGACAACCGATGCAGAAATGGTTGATAACTGGGATTGGTTTAAAAATGTAAATTATCTGGAATTTTTGCGAGATATCGGAACTTGTTATTCCGTAAACCGCATGCTGACTATGGATAGTGTTAAAACTCGTTTGGAACGCGAACAACCAATGTCATTTTTGGAGTTTAATTATATGTTGCTCCAAGGTTATGATTTTACGGTTTTATATCGCAAATATGGTTGCCGAGCTCAAATTGCAGGTTCTGATCAGTGGGGGAATATTGTTTCCGGTACGGAATTGGGCAGACGTAAATATGATGTTGAATTATTTGGATTTACCAGCCCGATTATTACCGATTCTAACGGAAAGAAAATGGGGAAATCTGAGGGTAATGCTGTTTGGGTGAATGAAGAAAAGCTTTCTTCTTATGATTATTATCAGTATTTCCGCAATATCGGAGATGCTGAAGTTGGTAAATGCTTGCGGATATATACCGATTTACCGATGGATGAAATCAAGCGTCTTGAAACATTGAAAGATAAAGAAATTAATGAAGCCAAAAAGATTTTGGCATTTGAGGCAACAAAAATTTGTCGTGGAGAAAACGAAGCTTTCAGTGCGCAAGAAACTGCAATTAAAACTTTTGAACAAGGTATTGCCGGCGGTGATTTGCCCTGTATTGAATTGTCTGGTATAGATGGTTTGAGTATTATTGACGCTTTTCTGCAAATTGGCTTTGTTGAAAGTAAAGGTGAGGCACGCCGCTTGATTAAGCAGTCCGGATTAAAACTCAATGATAAAGTTGTGAGTGATGAGAATTATAAACTTTCTTCTTCAGATGTTATCAATGGACAAGTAAAGTTATCTCAAGGTAAAAAGAAACATGGCTTAATTAAAATCGCTTAATTTATAATCCTTATTTTTTTTATAAGCTTCGAAAACAATTAAGTTCTCGGAGCTTTTTTATGTAAAATTCTTTGTATATTTTCGGCTAGATTCTTATCATTATACCGACTATAATTATCTTTACTTGTATAAGAATGACGTATCTTAGCTCTGACTTTGACTAGCTGTTCTGCAACACTGATAACTCGCCTATCTTTGGTCACTTTGCTTTGCTGGATATTATTCTCGATATTAGCAACTGTGTATTCATCCATTTTTATCAAATAATCACCCCATCTAATCTGAGTGTTGCTTTCTGTTCTTGTTTCAGTTGGTGATGTACAAGTCGCAGTTCCATAAATTTTGGTTATCTTAAAATTTTTGATTGGCATTGAGGAACAATATTTGATGGGTATATCTGAAGTATGTAGTAATGTGCCATCAATTTCCAATGTATCTTGGTTTGTGGCAACTGCTTGTATTAACCTGTTATAATTGCAGTTGTATGAAACAGAATGATTGCACAGACAATCATTTATAGTTTGAGTCCTAAAAGAATTATTTGCATTGGTGTTATCTGCTTTCTGCGTTTCGGTCTCCCCGTTTGGTTTAATCCATTCAATGATAGGACAATGGGATTTTTTATCCCAATCGAGTCTTTTAACAACATATTTTTCACCTAAAGAATTTTCGACTTCATAATTCACATCAGTGTTAAATTCTTTTTTTTGAGTTTCCCAAAAATCTAAAAAGATTGAACGAACTCTTCCTCTCTTAATACTAGGATGTTGTTCATTATCCAACTGCCAGTCCGGATATCTTATAGCATTTTTTTGTACTGGAATTTCTATTTTCAGAGCTTTTCCGTTTTTAAGTCTTATATCAATGCCAAAATTTTCCATAGCCCAATCAGCATCTGCTGCAACAAGCAATGAACAATAATATTTATTAGCCCTATGTTCATTAGTCCAACAATAAAATCCTCTCTTCTGACCACCATAACCGTTTCCGAGCAAAGGAACTATTCCCTCAGAAGAAAATTTATTAATTTTTTCTTCTGAAGCATCTCGAGATATATGATAAAACCTTAAAATACCATCGTCAGCCATGATCAATAACCTATAAAACCCAATATATTTAAGTCTAATTTTAGCATAAAATCTCAAAAAATAACAGTTCTTTTTTTGGGGAGACACAAAAAACTTGATTTTTTTTCCAAAATTGTATATAAACAACTGACAAAATAAATTATCAAAATTAATTATTAACACTTAAACTTAATTTTTATGGGAAAAGTAAAATATCTTGATGGTGGTACAATCTCTGATTTTGAACCTATGGTTGCTCCAATAGAATGGTGGGAACAAAATGGAGAGAAGTGGAGCAAAAGTAGTGAACTTGGCAATACGGTTAAAAATACCGAACCGCTTCAAACTCGTGTAGAACGTATTGATAAGCTTCCGTATTATCTTAAGGTACGCATGGAAATTTTTGCTAAGTACTGTATTCGTACGGCTTATAATCAATCTGCATTGCATCTTGAATTGCAACTTTGTGAAATTGTTGCCGATTTAGATAAGGAATATCCGGCTAATGATATAAATGAACGTCCGGAAATTCCTGGTGAAGTGATTGTACAAAAGATATTAAAAAGTGATTTTTCGTGTTCTGAATTTATGGTTGCATCTGCCGAAATGATAATACGTCGTTATTTGTATTATCTGGCATGCGATTCTCTTTCTAAGCCGGCACTCGATTATGCTAAATGCTTAAATATGGAATCTATGCCCATGTTGCGAAAAATCAGCAACTCTTTGATACGCTCATACAAGGTTTGTTATCGAGCCGGTTATATCAAAGATTATGTACCGCGTAAAAAGTAAGATTTAATTATCTGCTTAAAAAAGGTTTGCACTAACGCAAACCTTTTTTTTGTACACTAAAATAAATAGATTTCTTTTCCTGACTTGATATTTGCCGGCTTATAAATTAATTTATATATCAAACATGTTTTATTAAGGTGTTATATAAATGGATAATCTTCCTGAATTGCGTGATATTCATATTCCCGAAGGAGTTTCGGTTTTTCCTCCCGCTTATGGCTGGTGGTTGATATTGCTTATATTATTATTGATAGTGTTTTTATTTAAACTTTTTAAAGAATATCGCTATCGTTCTAAAAAACGCTATGCATTACGCTTGCTTAATAATATACGTGAAGATAATGCCATAGACAATGCAAGGGAAATGTCTGAAATTTTACGACGTATTTGCGTGCTTAAATATCCTCAGGCTACAGTAATATTTGGGCAAAAATGGGTAGATTTTTTAAAAGCCCATACTTCTCAAAACCTAGATGCTAAAACCTCATCTTTACTTATAAATGCACCTTATATACCCTCATCAACAACTAAATATAATATGGATGATGCTGAAACTTTGCGCCGTTTTTGTGAACAATGGATTGGAGAAAATTTATGATACAAATTGCCTATCCATATGCACTAATTTTGTTAATACTTCCTTTTTTTATTCGTATACTTCTTCAGGCTGTTAAAGGTTTTCACGGAGATGCTTTGCGAGTTCATTTTATTCAAGATTTACAAAATATCGTAACTAAATCATCAGGTGTAAATGCTCCGGCTGTTAGTCATATATCTCGTTTATCTTTTCCGATATTGTTATTATGGTTGATATGGGCTCTTTTGGTATTGGCTATAGCTCGACCGCAATTTGCTGGTGAGCCGATTAATATTCGAACTGAAAGCCATGATATATTATTAGTTACCGATATATCCACCTCTATGCTTGAACCTGATTTTGCTCTTTCCGGACACAGAGTTAACCGTTTGACCGCAGTCAAAAAAACAGCGCTTGAATTTATGGATAAGCGTCTTGATGATAGAATTGGTTTAATTCTGTTCGGGACGAATGCCTATTTGCAAGCTCCCTTGACCTATGATAGAAAATCAGTTGGGGAAATTTTATTATCAGCCGATGCCGGAATGGCCGGACAATCGACCGCAATTGGCGATGCCTTGGGATTAGCATTAAAAACACTAAAAGATACTCTTGATATTGATAGAAAAGTTATTATTCTCTTAACTGATGGTGAAAATAATGATGGTAGTCTGTCTTTGCCGCAGGCAATTAAACTTGCGCAAGACGAAGGTGTAAAAATTTACACAATTGGCGTTGGTGCCGAACAGGCTTTTCATGCCTCATTTTTTGGGATTCAAATTGGCGGTGGTTCTCCTTTGGATGAAAAAAGTCTGCAAGAAATAGCTAATGCCACTAAAGGACAATATTTCCGAGCTAAAGATACTGCATCATTAAAGAAAATATACGAAAAAATCGATAATCTTGAGCCTATATCTAATGAAAATCAAACAGTACAAGAGATTACAGAGTTGTATTATTATCCTTTGTTATTTGCAGTCATTTTAGCTTTGTTAGGTAGCTTTATTGCGGGGAGGCGTAGACATGAATAATTTTTTTAGTGATTTTCATTTTCTTCGTCCTTGGTTGTTATTATTGGCGTTTTTACCGATATTGATTTATTGGAAATATTATAAAGGTAGTAAAAATAAATCTTCTTGGGAAAAAGTTTGCGATAAAAATTTATTGGATTTTTTACTTGTGCGCGGAAGTTCATCTCAACGCAAAAATATCGGATATATTGCTCTCTTTTCACTGTTGCTGGCAATTATAGCCGCCTCCGGTCCTGCTTGGCACAAAAAAGAAATACCTTCTTTCGTTCCTGAAAATCCTGTTATGGTATTACTGAATCTCTCCTCAGATATGGCAGAAACAGATATATCTCCATCTCGTTTAGATAGGGCCAAATATAAAATAGCCGATATTATAAATATATTACCAACCTCTGAAATTGGATTAATTGTATATAGTAATGAACCTTATCTGATTACACCAATTTCTGATGGCAGAATTGCCAAGAACTTGTTATCGGAAATTAATTTCAATATTATGCCGGAAAACGGCGACCGCCTCGATAGAGCAATTGCTTTAGCTGCTGAAAAATTAAAGAACGCCGCTTATTCCAACGGAAATATTGTGATTTTTGCGGCAGATGCAGGGCAGAATTTTGAACAATCTATTATTGAAGCCCAAAAAGCAAAATCAATGCATTATCAGGTTAATGTAGTTAATATGAGTTCTCACACTTCGGATAAATTAGAACTTATTGCCCAAAACGGCGGTGGTATGTATTTGAATTCTGCACCTGATGATATTGATATTCGTCAACTTGCTGCACAAATTAACGATAATTCTCAAAAGCTTCGTTTGAGTGAAAATTTGCGTAGCCAATGGCTTGATTATGGTTATTATCTGATGATTTTACCTTTAATCGGTTGTTTATATTTCTTTCGCCGCGGAATTGTTTGGGGAATATGCTTGTTTCTTTTTACTTCAAATTATGCCGCTGCCGGATTTTTCCTCAATAGTAATCAAGAAGCTTTAGATGATTATAATGTTGGCAATTATACAGAAGCTGCAGAAAAATTTATTGATGCTCGCTGGAAAGGCGCAGCTTATTACAAACAAGGAAAATATGCCGAAGCATTGCAGCAATTTTCTTTAGATACTGATGTTACCGCCTTGTATAATCAAGGAAATGCTTTAGCAAAATCTGGAAAAATTGAAGATGCTATCAAAAAATATGAAGAAGTGTTAAAGCGAGAACCCGAGCATGAAGATGCCAAGTTTAATTTAGAATACTTAAAGAAACAACAGTCGCAATCACAGCAAAAACAACAAAATAATTCTTCCGATACTCAGGAACAAGAACAAAATAAAGATAAACAAAGTGAACAAAATCAATCTCAAAATTCGGATGAACAAACAAATAAAAATGAACAAGAACAATCCGAACAACAGGATAATGAACAGCAACAACGTTCTTCTCAAAATAACCAAGATGGTGAAAATGAACACCAACAGCAGCAAACGCAAAATGTGGAAGAACAGCAAGCTAATCAATCTGAAAATGAACAAGAACAACAACCCCAAACCGCTCAAGCTGTTAAACAGGAGGGTGAACAATTTGATGAAAAAGCTCAAGCTCGAGCTTTGCAGTATCGTGATATTCCAGAAAATACAGGCGGTCTATTAAAGGCTTTTATCAATAAAGAATATTTGAAAAAGAGGTATGCAGAATGAAAAAAATAATTTTTAGTTTTATCATTACATTAGTATTTTCATTTTCCAGCCAAGCACAAACTTTGCAAGCTTCTGTGAATCGTAATCCAATTCCGGAAGGTGAGGC
>JAFTNB010000020.1 GCA_017452115.1 Alphaproteobacteria bacterium | reverse complement strand
ATGCATAATGTTCTCATCTTCTTTCTCCCGCTAAACATTATAATTAAGAAAGCAACCTATATGTCTTGAAACCATAAATTACTTGCTTATATAAAGTTCATACAGGGATAGTATACACTACGCCCATGCACTTGTCAAACATATTTAGCAACAAAATGAAGATATTTGTTTATCTTATCGTTTTTTCTATGAAAAAAAACACTCCCGATTTACTCAAATCGGGAGTGTTCTTCAATCAGCAATATTTTTAAGCTGATTTTTTATTCTTTTCTCCATAAACAAATTTAGGTTCTTTATCACCATTAATGACTTTTTCATCAATGATAATTTCCACCACATCTTGTTTATCAGGAATCTCATACATCAACCCCATCAGATTTTCTTCCAAGATTGCACGCAAACCACGCGCACCGGTCTTACGGGCGATTGCTTTTTTTGCAATTGCTTTTAATGCATCATCCGTCAATGTCAACTTAACATCTTCCATGTCAAACAGCATCGTATACTGTTTAAGCAAAGCATTTTTTGGTTCCGTTAAAACTTTTACCAATGCTTCTTCGCTCAAATCCATCAACGTTGCAATCACCGGCATACGTCCGACAAATTCCGGAATCAAACCATATTTTAACAAATCTTCCGGTTGAACATCTTTAATAATTTCACCAATTCCTCGTTCATCCGGCCCACTAACTTTTGCTCCAAAACCAATTGAAGATTCTTTTCCTCGTCTGGCTACGATTTTTTCCAAACCGGCAAAAGCACCGCCACAAATAAACAAAATATTAGTTGTATCTACATGCAAAAATTCTTGTTGCGGATGTTTACGCCCACCTTGAGGAGGAACATTAGCAACCGTACCTTCAACAATTTTCAAAAGAGCTTGCTGTACACCTTCACCGGATACGTCGCGAGTAATAGACGGTCCGTCCGTTTTACGTGTAATTTTATCAATTTCATCAATATATACAATTCCTCGTTGCGCTTTTTCAATATCATAGTTAGCCGCTTGCACCAATTTAAGAATAATATTCTCTACATCCTCTCCCACATAACCGGCTTCAGTTAAAGTTGTTGCATCAGCAATCGCAAAAGGTACATCAAGAATTTTAGCTAAAGTCTGTGCTAATAAGGTTTTACCGCTACCGGTAGAACCAATAAGAATTACATTAGATTTTGCAATATCCACATCTTTTTGTGTTTTTTTGCTATTTAAACGTTTGTAGTGATTATAAACAGCCACTGCCAAAACTTTTTTGGCATAATCTTGTTCAATCACATACTGATCTAAAAATTCTTTAATTTTAGATGGTGTCGGCAGATTCTGTCCCAGATTTGCCCCATCTTCACTATCTTTTGCCATTTCGTTCATTTCATCGGCAACAATATTAATGCAAACTTCGATACACTCGTCGCAAATATAAACGCCCCTACCGGCAATTAATTTTTTCACTTCTGCCTGACTTTTACCGCAAAATGAACAATGTAAAATTTCTTCATTACCTTTATCTGTCATCACAACACCTATTCTTATTTAATTACATCGGAGCGAGATTTAACAATTTCATCAATCAAACCAAATTTTTTAGCTTCTTCCGGCGACATAAAATTATCTCTGTCTACTGCTTTTTCAATTGCACTCATGCGCTGTCCGGTATGTTTTACATAAATACCATTAAGCATCTTGCGCATCCGTAAAATTTCCGCCGCTTGAATTTCAATATCCGAGGCCATACCACGAGCACCGCCGCTTGGTTGATGAATCATAATCCGTGAATTGGGCAAAGAAAAACGTTTTCCGGCAGCCCCGCCTGCAAGCAACAAAGAGCCCATTGAACAAGCCTGTCCGATACAAAGAGTATTCACATCACAACTGATATATTGCATTGTATCATACATAGAAAGACCTGATGTTACAACACCTCCGGGAGAATTGATATACATATAAATATCTTTTTTCGGATTTTCAGCTTCCAAAAACAACAACTGTGCACATACCAAAGAAGAAACCGCATCATTAACTTCACCGGTCAAAAACACAATACGTTCCTTAAGCAAACGTGAATAAATATCAAAAGAACGTTCACCTCTGGCGGTTTGTTCAACTACCATCGGGACTAAAGTATTATCAAAAACTTCTAACGGACTTCTCTCTGTCATTATATTTTACCTCATAAAATCTATAAACTCATAATAGTA
The DNA here is from genome assembly GCA_017452115.1 of Alphaproteobacteria bacterium. Taxonomy (GTDB): domain Bacteria; phylum Pseudomonadota; class Alphaproteobacteria; order RF32; family CAG-239; genus MGBC133411. The sequence goes on along the minus strand of JAFTNB010000020.1, from coordinate 1,956 downwards.
TAAGATAAGATAATCAACAAAAAGTAAATAATAAAGAGAAAATTTAATCCCTCAAGCAATATCTTGCAAATAAGGAGGCTGATAATTAGGTCCTTTTAAGAACTTTCCGTCAGCTCGTTTTAATACTTTTCCGTTAACCAATTTAGACATATTACTTTTGTGCACCCGAGAAAAAACTTCTTGCATCGGCAAACCGAGTGCTACAACCATACCACTCAACACATACTGTAAATCTGCTAATTCTTTAAGCATTTTCGCTCTACTTTCGACTGTGGTTTTTCCCACCATACGTAATTCAGCAAGCAAATTATCAATTTCCACATTCAGTTCTCCCATTTCTTCATTCAAAAGTTTCTGACGCAACTCCAACAACTGAATGTTCAACTCCGAATTAATATCCAACTCCATCGCTTGATGACATTCAAAAACCTGACTTTCGTATTCTTCCATTTTAACATCTCTTTCATTTACATTATCTCATCTTAAATTATTCGCTTTTTTACCATCTGTAAACCCGATTCGCATATTTTTCGACATAAAACTACTTTCCGATTCGATTTTAGCTTGTAACCGCCCTAAAAATGTGATATATTAAAAGTGTTAAATTACTATTTTGGATGTTATTATGAAAAAGCTGTTAGATTTCTTTTCGGGGAAGTTTGATTGGTTTAATCATGGTATGCTTGGGTAGAAATTTGGCTCTCATACGAAACTCGTATTGAGATAATTTATTTACTTAAAATTTTTTATTTTATGAACAACTCATTTTTTGCCCAATTGGGCAACGCCGTGATTTTTATGTTTGCTTTTTTTGTGAAATTAAACCCCATGTGGGCATATCGCTTCACAAAAAACATCAAGTACTATGAATTTTTCTTAACAGGTACAGAAAAAGAAATTAAAACAATCAAAAAACTTCTCAAAAAAGGCGTAAGCAAAGAAGAAATTCGCCGATACACTTGGTCGAAAGGAACTCAACTAAAAGCTCTTGAGCACCAATCTCTTGCTGAAATCTTCATCACCAACATTTGGTGCGAAGAATGTTTTGAAGCAGCAATGCAAAATACAAATCAAACCATTCGCCTTCAAGCTTGTACCCAACGTAAGTACACCCCAAAGGAGGAACAGATTATCAAGATTGCCAATAGCTCATTTAATAGCTACGGCAGAATTGAGGTCAATGTTACGTGCTTTGAACAGCTAATTAGAAACCACATTTCATGCATCACTACAAAGGTCTTAAATAAGCTGTCAAGTAGTGTCAAAGAATTGTTCTTGGAATTAGCCGTTAAGAACCACATTGTAACATCTGAACAAGTTGGTTGGGCGTTAACCTATAAACCGGAATACAATGCTCTGAAACTCAAATTCTTACAAGAATTTTACACAGAGATGCCGCAAACTCCGGACTGTGCAAACGATTTAAGAGCTTATGCTCCTGATTTGTTTGAACAATGGGTTAAGCAACAAGCAGCTCAAACATTGTGCAAATGTTGTCTTAACTATTGGGCGCGAACATACGATGAACGACACTTGCGTATCATTGAAGAAAAAACATTCTTGAAAAATGATGCTGAAAGTGCACTCCAGTTAGTAATGAGTACATCTCAGTTTTATTTTTCTGATGCTGTAAGCATTGTTTTAAGAAATAATGCTGCAACAATAGGTATGTTAGACTATGTTAAGCAAGATGCTCATCAGTATACAGAACTGGTAGAACAATTGCTCAACGATTGCAGTGCTATTGCTATCCTTTCAGAACAACGAGTTGCCAAGTTCAGCGATGAACATCGTGACTTATACTGGAAGAATATGGCGAAATTTGAACAGTTAACCGCTCAACAGTTTGCCAATCTTGCAAACGGTGAACTCAAACAAGAGATTGCCTCAATATTGGAAGACAATGCTATAAAACGATGGTTTGCATCTCACAATATTGAAAACGCATACAGCATT
>JAFTNB010000214.1 GCA_017452115.1 Alphaproteobacteria bacterium | reverse complement strand
CGGAGCTGGTGATATGAAATGTTTTGATTATTTGATGAAACTGAAAGATAAAGTTGCAGAACTTAATCTCCAGGCGGCAAAACGTATTTTTGTATTTCGAGGTTATAAAGATGAATTTGCTTATGCTATTCAATTAGCCAGTGATTTTTATATGATGCCTTGCCGTTTTGAACCTTGCGGTTTGACTCAAATGGAAGCTATGGCGAAAGGCAGTTTACCGGTTGCAATGTCTACCGGCGGTTTGGTGGATACGATAGATGATGGTGTCGATGGTTTTAGAACATCGGTATTCTTTGGAAATACAATCCAGATTTATGGTAGTGAAAAAGACGGAAAACGGCTGAAAAATAACACTAATGCTTATGCCGAAGTTTTGGTTAAGGCCTTGGATGTGTTTGAAAATAATTCTCAAAAGCTGCAGAAAATGGCAGAATCCGCAATGCGTAAGGATTTTAGCTGGGATGTAGAAAACAGTGGTATTCATTTATATTATAAATTGTTGACAACCGGACATTTATAAAAAAAATTATGCTTGATTGATGCTTTCTTTTGGCGTATCTTTCGTTTAGATTTAACAATTAGCAGAAGATACGACATGAGAAGTTCTAAAAGAAAAGCAGATGAACTGCGTAAAATTGAAATAATTCCGAATTTTAATCCATATGCCGAGGGTTCTTGCTTGATTAAGTGCGGCAATACTCATGTGGTATGTACGGCAAGTGTGCAAGATAAAGTTCCGGCATGGTTAAAGGGACAAAACAAAGGATGGATTACTGCTGAATATGGTATGCTGCCACGTTCTACACAAACGCGCGTAGCCAGAGAAACATCTAAACCTTCGGGAAGAACGCAGGAAATTCAACGTTTAATCGGACGTGCTTTGCGTGCAGTGGTCGATTTGGAAGCTATGAAAGATATTTCAATTTGTATTGATTGTGACGTAATTCAGGCAGATGGCGGTACTCGTACAGCTTCAATTACCGGTGGTTATATTGCGTTAGTACAAGCAATTACAAAATTACAAAAAGAGGGAAAATTACCGGTTAACCCGATTAAAGAAGCTGTGGCTGCGGTGTCTTGTGCAATACATAATGGAACGCCGGTGCTTGATGTTGATTATATTGAGGATTCTAATGCGCAGGCTGATATGAATTTTGTATTAACCGAAAGCGGAAAAATTGTGGAAATTCAAGGAACAGCTGAAGAAAATCCATTTGGTGATGATGATTTCGCTAAACTATATTCTTTGGCAAAAAAAGGTATTGCTGAATTGATTATTAAACAAAAAGAAGCATTGAGAAAAGCGTAATGAAAAAATTTAATAAGTTAGTTATTGCTTCACACAACAAAGGAAAAATTGCTGAAATCAGAGAAATGCTTGCTCCTTTTGAAATTGAGTTTTGTTCGGCGGCAGAATTGAATTTGCCGGATGTTGAAGAAACGGGAACAACTTTTGAGGAAAATTCACGTTTAAAAGCGATTACTTTGGCAAAAGCCAGCGGTTTACCTTGCTTGGCAGATGATTCCGGATTATGTGTTAATGCATTGAACGGACGTCCGGGGGTATATTCGGCTCGTTATGCTCCGAATCGGGATTTTGATAAAGGAATGGATTTATTGCTTAAGGAAATTGCAGAAAGCGGTTCAACAGATAGAGGTGCATATTTTGCTTGTGTGATGTCTTTGGCAATGCCTAATGAAGATTGTAAAGTTTTTGAGGGTAGAGTTGAAGGGCAGATTGCTATAGAAAAAAGTGGTAGCGGTGGTTTTGGTTATGATCCGGTATTTATTCCGGATGGTTATGATAAAACATTTGGACATTTTTCTGCAGAAGAAAAAGCTCTTGTGTCGCATCGCGGACGAGCATTTGCTAAGTTAATGGAGTATTTGACAAGTTTATAAAGTCCTGTTATGTAAAAGTTTCAAAATTAAAATTATGTAAATTATTAAACTATATATTTATGGAAAATTTAAAGGATATTTTTAGAACTCCCATTCCTTCTGATGTGATGGATTGTGTGAGATATGGTTCTTTGTGTTATGACCATATGAAAAGTTGTAATGTTTGGTTGCGAATTGCTCCAAATGATGAAACCGGAAAAGAATTGCCTTTTAATGCAGATGTTATTAAAGGACTTTTGAAGTATGGTTTTCATCTTTGTTTTGATGATATGCGACAGAAAGTGATTAAAATTGGTGAGCATAATCTAGGGAAGAGAGATTTTTTTGTTGCCGAATCTATGCATGGAAAAAAGTTTATAATTTTTTCTTGCGGTATGTCTGAAATATATTTTATAGGTATAGTTGCATTGTAAATTAAGCTAGGTTTCTTTGTTTTATATAAGAAACCTAGTTTCTATCTAAAGATTGAATTAATTTTTTTCCTTTGTTTATACATGTTTCTGGGGTGTTATTTTTGGCTGATAGTTCCATAGTAACAGATGTTATACCTTTTTTTTCAAAGAAATCTCTTGCTGTTTTACCTTGTAATGTGATGATTTTTTTGTTCCTTATAAGATTTTTTATAAATTTTTTGATAAAGCATTGTTTTTTCAATATCTCGAATTTGTTTTCTTGTATTGCTTTGGATAATTTTGTGTTTTTAAAGTATTTATTATATATAATGTAATCCTTTTGAGATACTTCATCTCCATGAATATCTATTATAGCGTATATATTATTTAGTTTTTTTATTTCGTCTTTTATGGGATTTAATTCGGGACAGTTTTTATTCCAACTTCTATTTAAATCTATTCCTTTGGGTGTTAGTCTGTGGTTTTGGGCTTTTATTCCTTCTAAATTTATTGTTGGAAAAATTATAAAAGAAAATTTATCTAATATTGTTCCCTTCGTTTATTGTATTTATCACTCCTTCAATAAAATAAAGCCCCATACTTTCTCCCGGGTGTTGGCCGGATAAAAGTATTATTTTAGGATGATTCAAATTACCTATTACAATCATATTTTCATTATGTTTATTGCAAAAGGAATTCATTTCTTGGATTTTATTTATTTGGTATGGAGGAAACCAACAAACGTAATTAGCATCTTTTTTTATGAAAAAAGAAAATTCTTTTCCGTTAAAATTACCTGGCGGGGTTCTTTCCCATGTAATACCGTCAATACTTTGAAAAGGAGCATAATCTTTCCAACCTTTTGCATAATTGGACTGATATGCGTTTTTGATTATAATATGATCTGTTCCATTTTGGATTTTGCAAAAAAAACCATGTTTAGTAATGTTGCTTTCTTTTTCTAATAAAATTTCCATATTTATTACCTATTATTTGTTATAGAATCTATAAAGTTTTTTGCGATTGCTAAGTTTTCTTCTCGTTCTCTTTTGTGAAAGAAGAAACCAGGATTGAACATTTCAAATTCGAGGATAGATATTTTTTGTGATTTATCTTTAAAAAAATCGCAACGGAAAAAATTTAGGTTTTTTCTAAGTTTGTTTTCTACATGTTGTTTTATTTCTAAACATAGTCCCATTTCTGTGTTTGTCGGTATATATGATGTTATAATTTGTCGGTCTTTTTGGTTGGGGGTGCCATCATTTGTTTTTCCAACCATTTTGACTTGACCATGAGAAAATTTTTTTCCAAAAAATATTAACTGATGGATTATCAGTGTTTCCAATAGTGTCTAAGCTAAGCCAATAAGTGTTAAATCCTCTTTTAATGGCTTCTTCTGCATATAAGTAATATTCTGCGTTTTGGCCTTGTTCTTTAGTAAGAAAGTGAGGTGAGTTAATGGAGTATCTATTTTTTCCAATATAATCGATATGCTTTTTTATTGTTTCATCATCTTTCATTAAAAAAATCATTTTTGTAATCTCATTTGTTAGGGTTAATATTTTATCATATTTTTGATAATGTTTCAATATTAAAAAATATTAAGAGCTCTTGACTGAAAATGAATTTGTTTTTACACTTGCGATATGAAAAATAATGTATGGAATATATCGTCGTCTCTTGGATTTGCGGATACTTTAGTTGAGCATTTTTTGCAGGAATATGCTAATGATTTGACAGCTCTTTCTGAAGTAATGTTTTTGTTACCTAATCGTCGTGCAGTACGAACTATGAAAGAGGCTTTTGTGCGGGCACGTGGTTTAACACCGATGTTGTTACCGCGAATGATTCCGTTAGGAGAAGTTGAAGAAGATGAACTTTTTTTAACGGGTGGTGATGCTCGAAAAATGCTTGATGGAATGTATCCGGCAATCGGAACTACAGAGCGTTTGTTGTTATTTATACGAATTATTATGGCAAAGCCGACTGATTTTGGAATGAAAAAGATGTCACTTAGTCAGGCTTGTTATTTGGCACAAGAATTGTCTTCTTTGATTGATATGGTAAAAAGCCAACACTTATCTTTTGATAATCTGAAAAATTTGGTGGTTGAAGATTATGCTTCGCATTGGCAGGAAACATTGCGTTTTTTAGAAATTATTACACATCATTGGCCGATGATTTTGGATGAACGAAAGCTGATTGATACAAGTGAGCGTCGAGATAAATTACTACAGATTCAAAGTGAAATATGGAAAAGTAATCAGCCACAACAAAGGATTGTAATAGCAGGAACAACCGCAGCATTTCCGGCGATGAAAGAATTGGTTAAAACTGTGCTGGCTCTGCCTCATGGTGAGGTGTATTTAGCAGGAATTGATAAGTTTTTGAGTGATGAAGATTGGAATGAAATAACAGAAACTCATCCGCAATATGAACTTAAAGAATTAATTGATTTTTTGAAAATAGAACGTAAAGATATTCAAAATTTAGTGCCTCCTTATAATATAGAACTTGAAGCTTTGGTATCAGAAATTATGCGTCCGGCAAAAGTTAGTGATAAATGGCTTGATTTGGCTGGAAAAACCTTTTCTCCACAAGCTTGGGGAGGAATTGAATTAATTAATTGTGCTGATATTAGGGAAGAAGCATTAGCAATTGCGTTGATTATGCGTAAAGTTATTGATGATGAAGGGCGTACTGCAGCATTAGTAACTTCAGATCGAAATTTAGCGCGTAGAGTGGCGAATGAATTGGAGAGATGGAATATTTTGGTAGATGATTCTGCCGGTAAACCATTATCTTTGATGCCTGTTGGTATATTTTTGCGGCAGATATTGAAAGCTGCAGTAAATTTGCAAAAAGTTGATTTGTTGGCATTGATTAAAAATCCTTTATTATGTATGGGAGAAGATTATTCGCTTGTTCGTAATTTGGGGCGGCGTTTAGATAAAATTGTGTGGCGCCAACGAGGCGAAGATGTTGAAGCACAAGAATTTGCAGAAAAATTAAATGAATCTATAGGTCCTTTGAATGAACTTTTGAATAATTCAGAGATTGAATTTAAAGATTTATTAGAATGTCATATTAAAACAGCAGAGCTTCTGGCTAAGCGTAATGATAAATCCGGAGCACAAGTTTTATGGTGTGGTATAGATGGAGAAGCCGCCGCAAGGTTTGTTGCTGATTTATATGAGTCGGCTCAGATATTAGGTAAAATAAATCCGCAAGAATATGAGGAATTATTACAGGTATTAATGTCCGGAATAAATATTCGTCCGAAATATGGTATGCATCCGCGTTTGAAAATTTTAGGACCAATTGAAGCCAGATTTAATCAATTTGATGTGACAATTATCGGTGAAGTCAATGAAGGAATTTGGCCGCAAGCAACTACGGCGGATCCTTGGATGTCCCGTCCGATGAAAAAAGATTTTGGTTTTCCTTTACCGGAGCGTGCTATTGGAGTAACGGCTTTTGATTTTATGCAACTTTTGTGTGGAGAAGAGGTGTATTTAACCAGAGCTGCCAGAGTGCAGGGAACGCCTATGGTGAAATCACGGTGGTGGCTGCGTTTGGAAACAGTGTTAAAAGCCTTAAAAATTGAGCCGGATAATTTAGAAAATGCTGTATACCGTTTATGGGCAAAACAATTAGATAAGCCGAATGAGTTTGAAAAAACTCAACCTCCGGAACCACGACCTCCATTGAAGCATCGTCCTTGTGAGTTATCGGCAAGTGCAATTGAGATGTGGGTTAGAGATCCTTATTCTGTTTTTGCAAAATATATTTTGAAACTTTATGCGTTAGATAATCCGGATAAAGAACCTGATAATGCAGATTATGGAAATATTGTTCATGAAGTGCTGCAACAATTTAATAATAAATATTCAGGACAATTG
>JAFTNB010000019.1 GCA_017452115.1 Alphaproteobacteria bacterium | reverse complement strand
GCTGTGTGGCATTTTGTGTTATTATATAAAATATGGAGGTGTATTATGACAGATACTTTAATTCAGCATGAAGATTTGTCATTAGAGAAAGATTTGAAAGAGCAGAAACCTGCTAATGTTGATACTACTATGTTATTGTTTGAGCGAATTGCCGCTAAACAATGTCAGATATTTAAACTTAAGGAACATATTAGTTTTTTTAGGACTTTAGTTCGACGCATAGGTGGTACTATATCTTTATTTTCCGGAATGAGTGATGAAAAATATCGAGAAAATCAATTTTATAATGCTTTAAATTGCTATATTTGCGGTGATATAATCGGAGCTTCTTCTTATCAGTCTAAAGCAATAGCAAAACCAGTTAGTTTATGGCAAAAAATCAGGTATGGTTTGCGTATTCGAAAAGCACGAAGACAACTGCGTGCATTATTATTATTTATTGATAGAAGCGGTTGCAGGCAAAGATTTTTAGATTATAAAACAAACGAAGATTATTGTATGTGTATGAAACTTATTTTGAGTGTCAGACAACCGGATAAAAAAGCAGATGAGTTTTTAGAACGGCGTGTTTCTCATGAATTTGAATATTTAAATAATTTAAAACTTATACAGCAAAACTGCGATGGAACATTATCGGATAAAGATAAACAGCAGATGAAAAAACTGATTGAATGGATTGATAAAGAACAAATTATCAGTGAAAGTGCTGCAGGGTTGAATATTGAGAGATTTAATAAAACAGATGCGTAGTTATGCTTTTTTTACATAATCTTTGAGAATGCGTTTCAAGCCGGCATTTTCAAAGATTATACCCAGTTTATTTCCATCAATGGCAACCACTTTCCCAATTCCCCAACTATCATGATATACGTTTGAACCAATTGGAAAATCTGCGTATTGATTTTTTGCTTTTTGTTTAGCTTGATAAATATTACTGCTCCATGAATTTTCGTATTCATCATTACTGACGTAACTATAACGATTGTCATCATCATAATGCATATTTTGGTATGATTTTGATGGGTAATAATTGTTTTTATCTGATGTACTATAACAATCATTGCCAAAATATGAACTTGCTTTATTACATATCTCAATAGTTGATGGGGGGAGTTCATTTAAGAAACGCGAGGGCAGATTATTTTGCCACTGTCCATAAACACGACGGTTGTGAGCCATACTGATATATAATTTTTGTCGTGCTCTGGTAATGGCAACATAAGCCAAACGTCGTTCCTCTTCCAAGGCGGATGTCCCTCCTTCATCCAAGGCTCTTTGATGTGGAAATAAGCCTTCTTCCCATCCGGGGAGAAATACCACATTAAATTCTAAACCTTTGGCAGAATGCAAAGTGATTAACATAACTTTGTTATTATCGGTAATATCATCTTTATCCATTACAAGGCTGACATGTTCCATAAATTCGGCAAGATCAGCGAATTTGTCATCCATGGAACTGATTAATTCTTTGAGATTTTCTATACGTCCTGGGGCTTCAACGGATTTATCTGCTTTCAGCATATCAAAATATCCGGAATCTTCAATGATTTGTGCGGCTAAATCATCCGGTGTTAATGCGGAAGAAGCTTTGCGCCAATCTTCAAAATTATTTATTAATTGTTCCAGCGCATTTTTTGATTTTCCGGTAATTGCTCCTTCATTAAGCATTTTTTTTATGGCGTTGTACATGGAACAATGGCGGATACGGGCTTCATTACGGAATTTTTCTACCGATTTGGCACCGATACCGCGAGCCGGCTTGTTAATAATACGTTCAAGAGCTAAATCGTCATCTGGTTGCAATACTACTCTGAAATAAGCTAAAGCATCTCTGATTTCGGCACGTTCGTAAAATTTTAGTCCGCCGATAACTTGATAGGGAATTGCCTCATGAATAAGTTTTTCTTCAAATTCACGAGTTTGTGCGGCAGTACGAACTAAAATCGCCATATCTGAGTAGTGATAATTTTGATGATTTAGATTTTCTATTTCATCAATAATATATTGGGCTTCTTCATTGCCGTTATAGGTGCTTATTACCTTAATTTTACTGTTTTCGCATTGGAGGGCAGGAGAGTGTTCGGCAACTTTTAAGGTTTTTCCTAATCTGTCTTGATTGTTGCTAATCAGATTAGAGGCTGCTTTTAAGATATTGGCTGTTGAACGATAATTACGTTCAAGACGTATGGTTTTGGCATCGGGAAAATCTTTGTTAAAACGTAAAATATTTTCGATTTCTGCACCGCGCCATGAATAAATAGATTGGTCATCATCACCAACGCAACAGAGATTACGATATTTTTGTGACAATAACCGAATCAACAAATATTGTGAAACGTTTGTATCCTGATACTCGTCAACCATTATATATTGGAAACGATTTTGATATTTTTCTAATACATCTTTATCGGATAGTAAAATTGTGAGAGTGTGGAGAATTATATCGCCAAAGTCTACACAGTTTAGTTCCAATAAGCGTTCTTGGTATTTTTTGTAGATATGTATAAGTAAATTTTCACGATTATCATTACCGATTTTATCTACAGTTAATCCTTTATCTTTCCAGCGGCTAATCCTGTCTAAAACAGATTGAGGAGGATACTTCTTGTCATCAATGCCATCAGCTTCAAGAATCTGTTTGATGATACGTTTTTGGTCGTCTTCGTTAAGAATCGTAAAATTACTTTTTAAGCCGGCCATTTCGGCATGATTGCGTAAAATTTTTACACAAATGCTATGAAATGTGCCAAGCCATACGGAATTGGCAATCTCTCCGATAAGGTTTTGAACACGTTCACGCATTTCTCTAGCGGCACGATTTGTAAAAGTAACAACCAAACAATTCCAAGGATTGGCTTTATGTTGTGATAGTATATATGCCAAGCGAGTAGTTAGTACTTTGGTTTTGCCAGTTCCGGCACCGGAGAGAACTAATACCGGTCCTTCCGTGGTCTTAACGGCTTCTTTTTGTTCAGGGTTTAACATTTCCAGCCAACTGTATGAGGGAGCAAGTTGGGAAATGTTATCAAAAGTGTGTTGAGTACCGCATTCATCATCAGCGGCAAGATTAAAGATATCATCCATGGCTTATATACTTCTTGTTTTTTTGTACCGGATGCAATATATATTATTTATCTACTAAAAGCAAAGGAGTTTTTT
>JAFTNB010000213.1 GCA_017452115.1 Alphaproteobacteria bacterium | reverse complement strand
TTAGCATTATTGCCGATAGTTATAGGACCTAGTATTTGAGCTCCGGAACCAATAATAACGTTATTTCCAACAGTAGGATGGCGTTTGTATGTGTTTTTATTTTTGGTGTTGAAAGGGGATGTCCCTCCTAAGGTAACCCCATGATATATAGTTACATTATTACCAATTTCTGCAGTTTCTCCGATGACTACACCAGCTCCGTGGTCAATAAAAAAGCCAGTGCCGATTTTTGCGCCCGGATGAATTTCAATTCCGGTTAAAAAACGCGCAAATTGTGAAAGGAATCGAGCAAGAACATGAAAATTTTTTTGCCAAAGAAAATGGTTAAGGCGATACAAGATGATTGCTTGAGTACCGGAACAGCATAGTAATGCTTCCGCACGATTATGGGTAGCGGGATCTCGAGTTACTGCTGCATCTATGTCTTGCAGAAATTTCTTGTATTTTGTTTCCATTTTGTGTTATCTTCCCTAAAAATTAAGAATTTATATAAACTTTTTATAATATTATAATAATAATGTTACTAAATTTAGGTTAAAAAAATGACAGAGGTTTTATTTAATGGACATGCCGGAAGACTTGAAGGGCGTTATCATCAGAGTGATATTCCCGGAGCTCCGGTAGCTTTAATTTTGCATCCGCATCCACAATATGGCGGAACAATGAATAATAAAGTTGTTTATACTTTGTTTAGTTGTTTTCAAAAGCTTGGGTTCTCGGTGTTGCGTTTTAATTTTCGTAGTGTAGGCCGCTCTCAAGGGCAGTTTGAAGATGGTCCGGGGGAATTATCTGATGCAACAGTGGCTCTTGATTGGTTGCAATCTGTGAATCCGGAAGCCAGACAGTGTTGGGTAGCAGGTTATTCTTTTGGTGCGTGGATTGGATTACAGTTATTAATGCGTAGACCTGATATTAATAATTTTATTGCAATTTCTCCTCCTGCTAATGAAAAAGATTTTTCTTTTCTGGCTCCTTGTCCGACATCCGGTTTGGTTATTCAAGGCGGAAAGGATGAAATTGTTAATCCGTCCAGTGTTGCTTCTATGGCAAAACGGCTTAATCAGCAGCGCAATGTTGATGTGGATTTTGCTATGATTGAAGAAGGTGATCATATGTTTAACGGGCATTTGGTGGATTTATATAAAATCGTTGGACATTATGTGATTGATGCGATGAAGAAAAAATCACCGCAAAGAAAGCGTAGAGGGCGTCGTAAGAAAAGTGAAATTATGAATGAACAAGATACATTGTTGCTTAATGATGAAACAAACGGAGATATTATTGATGATGAAGATGAATTGATAAATGAAGCTGATGATGATTTTTTAGCTGATGATGACGAAGAATAGAATGTTCTGAATTTATGATAAATTAAATGCCATAGAAATAATTTATTCTATGGCATTTTTGGTAGCAGATGTAAAAAAGCTCCTCATTAAGAGGAGCTTTAAAAATTATATTATTGCTCTTTAATCGGTTTGACCAAAGATAATATAATTGCACCGGCAATTAGTGAAAATGTTACGGTTAAAGATTGCCATGCTGCTACTTCTATTCCAATATATGGTAAGAATATTTTAGAACCGATAAATATTAGAATAATTGATAATGCCGGTTTTAAATAGGTGAATTTGTGAACGGCAGCAGCAAGCAAGAAATATAGAGCTCTTAATCCTAAAATTGCAAAAATGTTACTAGTGTAAACTACAAACAAATCTTGCGTAATTAAGAAAATTGCAGGAATACTATCAAATGCAAATATAATATCCATGGTTTCGATAATTATTAAGGCTAAGAATAAAGGTGTAATATAATTATGTCCTTTTTCTTTTACAAAAAAGTGTTCACCGTGGATTTTGGGTGTGATGCGGAAAAATTTACTGACGATTTTAAATAATTTGGTGTCTTCAAGTTTACTTTGTTCGTCGTTTTTATGAAGGGCCATTTTAATACCGGTGTAGATTAAAAATGCAGCGAATACATATAAAATCCAGTGGAATTTAGAAATTAAGACTTCTCCAACTCCGATGAGTATACCACGCATGACTATTGCGCCGAGAATACCCCAAAATAATACGCGGTGTTGATATTTTCTTTCGATTTTTAAGCTGGAAAATATGATGGAGATGATAAAAATATTATCCAGAGAAAGACTTTTCTCAACCAAAAATCCGGTGTAGTACAGCATGCCGATTTCACTTCCTCTTTCGTAAATAACAAATAGACCAAAGAGTAAGGCGATGCCGATATAAAATACACAAGCCCAGAAAGTATCTTTAATATTTGGTTCTGAAGCATGACGATGAAATACAAATAAGTCAAGATAGAGTAGGGTAATTACGGAGATTCCAAAAATTGCCCACATCCATTCGTTAGATAGTACATAATTATCCATAGTTTTTTACCTTATATGTTAGTTAAATGTTTTGATTAGGTGAGTAAGGCTGGAAGTAAATAATTTGACAGAAATGGCTAACAAGATAATCCCAAAAAATTTCTGAAAGATAATAATTACTCCCGGTTTAAGAATTTTTTCTAATCTCTTGGCTGCTTTAAGAATGAAATATACGCAAATGATGTTGCAAAGAATTGCCAGCAGGACATTAATATCTGCAAATTGGGAGCGGATTGAAAGCAATGTAGTTAATGCTCCGGCACCGGCAATAAGCGGAAATACAACAGGTACAAAAGTTGCATCTTTAGGAGATTCAGGTTGATCTTTAAAAATTTCAATATCCAAAATTAATTCTATGGCTATTAAAAAAATAATTAAAGAGCCGGCAATGGCGAATGATGATAAATCTACTCCGAATAAGCGTAAAAATGCTTCTCCACCGTAAAAGAAAATTAAGAAAATTAAAAATGCCAGCAGTGAAGCTCGTGATGCACTGATATTTTTGCCGCGTTTGCGAAGATTAATGAATACCGGTATGGAACCGATAGCATCAATAATTGCGAATAATACAAAAAATGCGCTGATAAATTCTTGAAAATTAAACATTTTAAACATGGTTTTTTCTCATATAAAATAAATGGTTAGCTTTTATTACAGCTAATTAACAGTCAGAGGATGGAGAGTCAAGGAAATTAAAACTTCTAAACACAGATTTTATAGTTGACAATTTTGATATGTATTATATATCCTATATATGATTTGTATGATAAAGAGGTGTGTTATGAAAAAAGCAAAAAATGTAAAAGAGTTTGTAGAAAAAATGGATAATGCAAAAAAGCTTAATCCGAAAGATTTATCCTCGGATCAGGATTTGACAATTGCGATTATGAATTTGATTTCAATTGAAGAACATTTAATATTTTCAGGAGCAAAAACCGGTAAAAATTCTTTTTATGATTTGATTAAAGATATTCGTGAGTTGCGTAAAAATCTGATGTTAAAGATTATTCCACAGTATGAAGGGGAAGTATGGTGCATTTCTAAACATTTGTTAGCGTCTTCAATGCGTTTGATGGAAGTTGGTACTAAACAACAAAGTTTGAAAAATGATGAACAAGCTTATCAGTTATTTAATCAGGCTTATGATTTATATTGTTTGTTTTGGGGACTTAATATGAATATGCTCAATGTTGAGGATGTAAAATGGGTAGAAGATAATATTGAAGATATTAAAAAAATATCGGCACAGGTTTCACAAATTGCGGAACCTAAGGTTGAAGATGAAATTAAGCAAAATACAGCATGGGGAAAGATGAAATCTTTTGTTCGCAAAGCTGTTGATTGTTGTATTGAATAAGGAGAAAATTTGATGAAAAAAATATTTATGGTATTGTGTTTAGCCGTTGCATTTTTAGGTGGATGTGGAGAAAAAGAAACTTCTGCAAATATTAATGAACAGCCTAAAGAGGTTATCTCTTTCTTTTATTCTAATACTTGTCCGCATTGCCATGAGGCATTGAAATATGTGAATGCTAATTATCCTGATTTGCGAATGAATATGGTTAATGTTGCAACTAAACAAGGGCAAAAAAAATTGATGGAATGTGCCAGAAAATTTAAGTTAGGTAATCGGGTTGGAACGCCGTTGTTTTGTATGGGAGATAAATATATTATGGGATGGGCTGACGGATTTGGAGCTCGTTTTGATGAATATATTAAACCTTTTTTGAATGAAAAGAAATAATATGTGTACGCAACTGCCTGAAGAAATTATGAAAAAAGCAGTTAAGGGGATAGGGTATATTGCCCATCCCCTGCGGTTGCGTATTTTGGAATTTGTTGATGTGAATAGCGCCGCTTCTGTTTCGGCAATTACCAGAGCTGTTGAAGAAGAACAGATAATTGTATCTCAAAGTCTGAAAAAACTTCGTGAGGCAAATTTGGTTAAAACAGAACGGAGAGGAATTTTTATATATTATAATATTTGTGAAGAATATCCTGCCAGTATATTTTTTTGTATTAGAAAATTATTTGGTTATATGACAAATAATTTTCTTTTTTTGCAAGATGGTTATAAGGCGATTTTGCCGCGTGATTATACTAATATGGTAGCGAATCAGATAAAGTTATTTGCTAATTATGATAAAATGAGAATTTTAGAGTTCCTTGTTTTGCGAGGAGAGAGCAGGGTGGCTGATATTGTGGAAGGCATTGCTAGTGAGCAGCTTAAGGTTTCGCAATATCTAAAGCGTTTGCGTGATGATGGTTTTGTAGTCTGCCGAAAAGAAGGACGTTTTGTATTTTACAGTATTACTAAAGGAGTGCATAAAACGGCAATTGAATGTATTCATAAACGATATGAACGCTTAGAAAATAAGAATGAGTTTTAATAATATAAAATTTTTGTATGTGGATAAAAAATAATTGTTGACAAGAGCAAAAAGAAAGTCTATTAACTTCATAGAATTTTGATGGCGGGTTAGCTCAGTCGGTAGAGCGGAGGAATCATAATCCTTGTGTCGTGGGTTCGAATCCCTCACCCGCTACCAAATTTGCGTAGGAGCGTTTACGCTCCTTTTTTTTGCTAGGTAGAATGTGATTAGAAATAAAATGTTATTTGACTTTTTTAGGAAAAAGTTTACATATAAATGGTAAGATAATGTTCTACATTGACAAAGGGGTGTATTATGACTTGTGGTGATGGCAGAGCTGATTATAAAAGAGTAAAAGAAGTTGTAAGCGGAATTATTGACAATAACTTTATTACTCAACCTCCAGTTAATGCTAAAAAAATTGCAGAAAATAGCGGGTTGGTGGTGTTGTTTGTTGATTTTCCTGAAAAGTTGGCTGAGGTTGCTGGTTTTTTAGATTTTCAAAGTAAGACTATATATGTAAATAGTGATGATGAACCATTTCGGCAGAATTTTACTATAGCTCATGAATTAGGACATTGGTTTTTGCACAAAAATAGAGTCAGTGAATATCAATTGTTAATGAGAAAACCTATTGGCGGAGAAACCTCTCCTTTGGAGAAAGAAGCTAATTTTTTTGCAGCATCATTACTTGTTCCTGCTGATATGTTATTGAACTGTCGACTTCAAAATATGTCAAATAGTGATATTGCTAAGAAGTTTAAAGTAACAAAAGCAGTTATTGATTTGAGAATTGCTGATGAACAAAAAGCATAGAAATAAATCCCGGGAGGAAGTTGCTGATAGAGATCCATTTTCAGTTCAGTCTGCATTGAAGATTATTAATACAGCACAAAAAAAATCAACTAATCATAAGTATCAAACATGGATATCAGATAGTTCTAAGCAAGAGTTGGGGAATACTTCAATAAAAATAGCCAAAGTTTTGTTATGGTTTGGGTGTTTTTTGATAATTGTATTAGGATTATTGTGGTTAATTGCAACTATTTGTATTTCTTATAAAGTATTTGAAGATTGTTCCGGGTTAATGTGGTTTAATGACTTAATGAAGAGTTTGATGAATATTTTTATATTTACTATAGTCCCATCTTTTGCTAGTTTTTTATGTGGAAAATTTTGGAAGTAATTTTTTTAATAGATAAGTGTCTTGGAATGGTATGAAAATTAAATGAGAAAACTCTTGAACATTGAAAGTTCAAGAGTTTTTTGTGAGTGAAATATCATTTAAGATATTTTTGGTTGATTTTTTCAGCCATCTTTTCTGCATTTTGTGCACGTTCTTGAGAAAAAGTAGAAATGGGTGCTGTTTCTTCAACACATTCCCAGAAGCCAAATTCTTCTTCTCGATTGAAATTAGGACCGACAAATTCTACTACGATTTCATTTGCATGTATATCAGTAGATTCAGGACGTTTGTAGGTTATAGTTTTCATAACTCTATCTTCCAGAGATAAGCTATCCGGTATGTGGATTACTTTAGGTCTTTCACTTAGTAAAGCAAAACGATATCCTGTGTTTGATATTCTTGATTTACTAATGTGTTTTAGACAGAGTGTTACTCCGTTAGGAAGCATCCATAACCAACAATAGTCGCAGGGTATGAGTTCTGGAATGGAATTGCATAAAATGGGATGTGTTTTAGGTATTTCCCCATCAATGATGTGAATAAATTTTTCTAACATCAACTCTTTTACCAATTCTTTGGTTTGTAATAATACTTTTACCATAATTTATATTTTTGGGAGATTAATAATATTTTTATTGTTGGTGAAAATAAGCATAATTTATTGAGTATGTCAATCTCTAAAAAACTAATTTCTTTTTTAGTTTTGCTAATTCTGCTTTAAGTAATTCATGGTTTTTGAGTATCTTTTCATGTTCTTTTTGAATCCGTTTGTGGTCTGCTATAATTTGTTTATGCCGCTCTTTGATTTTTTCAATTTCTTGTTGTAATTTAGCAATAATTTTTTCTTCGGTCATGATATACTCCATAAGTTTAATTTTAATTATTTTTTATATATAATCGAAATATTGAAAAACAAGTTATGTATGAATTTTTTGT
>JAFTNB010000212.1 GCA_017452115.1 Alphaproteobacteria bacterium | reverse complement strand
GCATGATAATGAAAAAATTTTCTTAAGTATGATTGAAAACGGTGTATTAGGTAAAGTTTATTCTATTTTTTCTCCTCTTTCTGTTGAGCTAAGGCGTAAACGTACAGAAACTTTACAACAATCTTCTCGGGATAATTTTGATGCCGGTAATGTCTCTTTGATGACAGATTCATCTGTAACGCAGCCTGATATTAAACAGTCTTCTTTGCCGATAGAAAAAAAGACACCTACTGCAACAAATAACTTTTCAACAAATGGAAAATTTAATTTGGGTGAAAAATTTTCTTTTTTCAAACGCAAAAAAGAAGAACCTGTTTTGGAAAAAGAAGAAAAAGATGTATTATCTTTAGCCTTAGAACGAAGTTTTGGCGAAGTTGCCGCTCCTTCTCGTCAAGAACCTTCTTTTGGTATATCGACAAATATACCGGAAACATCTGGTAATTATGATATAATTAGCGAACCTGATGCTAATCCGGCAGCAGAGATTGTTCTTGCTGATAATAATGAAAAAACAATTGATGCTAAACGAACATCTTTTTCTGAAATAAACTCAACTCAGCAGACGCTTAACAATTTGCGCAAAGAATGGGAAGAAATGAAAAAAGCTGAAGGCTCTCCCTATGCTCATGAAGATAGAAAACCTCAACCGACTAAAGATGAAGAAGATATTGCGTATCCGTTTGGAGGTTGGATTAATGAGGATAATTATCATAAATAAATTTCTCTTAAGTTGTCTTGGATTTTTGATTTTTTTATCAGAAGTTTCTGCTTCGGAACTAAAGCCTTATTTAAGTCTTTATGGTGAACCTAAATATTCATCCGGATTTAAAAATTTTGCTTATGTTAATCCTCAAGCACCTAAAGGCGGACGCATAGTCTTGCCGGCTTATGGTGGTTTTGATAGTTTTAACCCATATATTTTTAAGGGAGTGCCGGCTTATGAGGCTGCAGGGTTGAGTATTGATACTTTGGCGGTTGTTCCTGCCGATGATATTTCTACCGCCTATCCTTTGATTGCACAATATTTTGAATTTCCTAAAGATGATTCATATATTGGTTTTATTCTTAATCCATTAGCTCGTTTTCATGACGGCGAAAAAATTAATGCCGATGATGTTGTTTTCAGTTTTAATTCTTTGATTGAAAAAGGCTCTCCTCTTTATAAAATATATTATTCTGATGTTGAACGAGTTGAAAAAGTTAGCGATAAGCATGTCCGTTTTTACTTCAAATCCGGTTCTCAAAATAAAGAATTACCTTTGATTTTGGCTCAACTTCCGGTTCTACAGGCTTCTTATTGGAAAAATAAGGATTTTTCTGTTCCGGAATTAAAACCGATTCCCGCTAGCGGACCGTACAAAATCAGTAAATTTGAAAGTGGAAAATATATTATTTTAGAACGGATAAAAGACTATTGGGCTAAAGATTTACCAACCAGAAAAGGTTTTTTTAATTTTGATGAAATTCGTTATGATTATTATCAAGATACAACGATAACTCTACAGGCTCTTTTTGCCGGAAATATAGATTTACGAGAAGAATATATCGCTAAAATTTGGATGACCGGATATGATAATGAAAAAATTACAAGCGGAGAAATAAAAAAAGAAGAAATAGCTCATAACAATACGGCCGTATTACAAAGCTTTGTATTTAATTTGCGTAACCCTCAATTTTCCGATAAACGAGTTCGTCAGGCTATAGGTTTGGCTTTTAATTTTGAATGGGCTAATGAGAAACTTTTTTATGGTCAGTATAAACGTTTAAATAGCTATTTTTCTAACAGTGGTATGGAAGCGACGGGATTACCCCAAGGTAGAGAACTTAAATTGCTTCAAAAATATTCCGACCGATTGCCTCCGGAAGTTTTTGGGGATTTACCGTCAATTCCTTATCATTCTGACCATATTGGCACTAGAAACAACCTAAAACAAGCCATAAGTTTGCTTAAAGAAGCAGGTTATGATTTCAAGAATGGAAAAATGACACATCTTGCTTCCGGTAAACCTTTAGAAATTGAGATTTTGAGCAATACCGCCAATGGTTCTGCTTTTACTCGTGTAATGCTGCCTTTTATTAAAAATCTTTCTAAAATCGGCATAAAGATGACTTTTCGCAATATTGAAGTAAACATATTTAAAAATCGCCTTGATAATTTTGATTTTGAAATGGCGATAGTTTCTTTTCCGATGAGCCGTATGCCGGGAAATGAATTAAAAGAAATATGGAGTTCTGTTTCTGCGGATAACAAAGGTAGTATGAATTTAGCCGGTATAAAAAATCCCGTTGCAGATGCATTAATCAATGGTATTGTCAATGCGCAAAATAAGCAGGATTATCTCGCTAATATCAAAGCATTTGATAGAGTGATGAGGCATGAATATTATCTGATTCCTCAATGGTATGCGCCATATCAACGAGTAGCATATCATAATAAGTTTGCTCATCCGGATACGGATTTAAAAGTTGGTTTGCAGTTAATGACTTGGTGGTTAAGGGAGCAAGAATAATGCGAAATTATATAATTAAACGACTTCTTCTGATACCGCTGACTTTATTCGGAATTATGTTGGTTAATTTTACCATAATCCAATTTGCCCCTGGAGGACCTGTTGAACAAACATTGGCAAAATATCGAGGATTAGGAGTAGGAGGAGAGGCTGCTATTGGTATTTCTTCGCAATTAAGTTCCGGAAAATATCAAGGCTCTCAAGGCGTTCCTGAATATTTAGTTAAGGAATTAGAAAAACAATTTGGTTTTGATAAACCGGCTCATATACGTTTCTTTAAAATGCTCAAAGATTATGCTTTATTTGATTTTGGTAAGAGTTTTTATAAGGATAAAACAGTTTTAGAGCTTATAGCCGATAGGATGCCGGTTTCTATTTCTTTAGGGTTATGGGCAACGATTATCATATATTTGATTGCTATTCCTTTAGGTATCAAAAAGGCTGTATGTGATGGCTCAAAGTTTGATATTTGGACTTCTTTTGCCGTAATAATCGGTTCTTCGATTCCTGTATTCTTATTTGCGGTATTTTTAATAGTATTTTTTGCCGGCGGAACATATTTTTCTTGGTTCCCTTTGCGTGGTCTTACTTCTGATAATTGGGCTGAATTGAGTATAATCGGTAAAATAGCTGATTATTTTCATCATATTACATTACCGGTAATCACTATGGTTATCGGCGGTTTTGCCAGTCTTACGATACTTACCAAAAATTCTTTTCTTGATGAATTAAATAAACAATATGTTCTTACTGCTCGAGCCAAAGGATTGAGTGAAAAACAAGTATTATACGGACATGTGTTTCGTAACGCGATGTTATTGGTTATTGCCGGCTTTCCATTACTTTTAATAAAAATGCTTTTTACCGGTGCTTTGCTGATTGAAATAATTTTTTCCTTAAATGGCTTGGGGTTATTAGGCTATGAGGCTATCCTAACTCGTGATTATCCGATTATTTTTGGAACGTTGTATATTTTTGCATTACTTGGACTATTGCTTAAATTAGTGTCTGATATTACTTATTCTATCGTAGATCCAAGAATTAATTTTGATGCCAGATAAATTATTGGGGTTTCGAAGAATGAGAGCTTGCATCATTAATAGTTAAGTATCCTAAACTCCAATACATTAACAGAACTTCTTCACCGGTGTAACTATCAATTTCTGACATAATAATTTTGAAACCATGCCTACGATAAAAACCAACGGCACGCAAATTTTTTGCATAAATTCTCACACTTAAAATAGGCCGTATTTGTTGCAATGTAAGAATTAATGCACTGCCAATCCCTTTACATTGCAGCATATTATCAACACAAAGTTCTCCAATATGAGATTTATCTGTTAGAGAAATGAAACCGACAATTTTATTTTTCTCTTCCCATACTATTGTATTGGCTTGAGTTAAAATTTGCGTTTTAACTGACAAAAATTTATTTTGCCAATATTTTTCGCTGATAAATCCATGAGATTTTACTGAAGTAGCCAGCCATATTTCCATAATCCGCTCAATATCGTCAACCCGCATATTACGCATCATGATGGCGCACCCCTCTATTAATTAAATATCCAAATCATCAACAAATTTTGCTCGTTCAATAATAAATTTAAAACGCAATTCCGGATTTTTCCCCATCAAACGCTCAACTTGACGTCTGGTTTCAAACGCTTCTTCTTTTCCTTCTTCTGTCGCTGCTGATGGAACTAATACTTTTAATAACATCCGATTCTTTTTATCCATGGTTGTTTCTTTAAGCTGCTGCGCACTCATTTCACCCAAGCCTTTGAAGCGGCTGATATCTGGTTTTTGATTAGCTTTAAGTACTTTTT
>JAFTNB010000211.1 GCA_017452115.1 Alphaproteobacteria bacterium | reverse complement strand
GTGAAACACTATTATATAAAAACTTTTGGCTGCCAAATGAACGTATATGATTCTGCGCGTATAGGCAGCATCTTACAAAATCTGGGCTATCAGGAAACAGAAAGCCCCAGAAATGCAGATTTAGCAATTTTTAATACTTGTCATATCCGTGAAAAAGCGGCCGAAAAAGTATTTTCCGATTTAGGTAGACTAAATCTTATCAAAAAAGAACGCATATCCCAAGGTAAAGATATGATTATCGGTGTCGTCGGTTGTGTTGTTCAAGCAGAAGATGAACAAATTGCCAAACGTGCACCTTTTGTAGATTTTGCCACTGGACCGTTAACCTATCACCGTTTGCCGGAAATTCTAGAAAAAATCAGCCGCGAACGAGGCAAAACAATTATTGATACTGATTTTCCGGCAGAAGCTAAATTTGATTATTTACCTAAAAATACCAGCAGTGATGTTTGTTCATTTTTAGCAATTCAAGAAGGATGCGATAATTTTTGTACTTATTGCGTTGTACCTTATACTCGTGGAGCAGAATATTCTCGCCCTGTTGCTGAAGTATTAAAAGAAGCAAAAACATTAGTTGATAATGGATGTTTAGAAATAAATCTGTTAGGACAAAATGTTAATTCATATCATGGCGAAGACCATAATGGCAAAGAACGGAATTTGGCTTATTTATTAAATAAATTATCTGAAATTGACGGACTACAACGCTTGCGTTATACGACCTCATATCCGGCAGATATGACTGATGATTTAATCGCTTGTCATCATAACTTACGTAAATTGATGCCTTATTTACATCTTCCGGTTCAATCCGGTTCCGATAAAATACTTAAAGCAATGAATCGCCGTCATACTTCTTCAGACTATCTGCGAATTATCGATAAACTAAAAAAAGCTAATCCTGATATTGGAATGTCATCTGATTTTATTGTCGGATTTCCGGAAGAAAGTGATGAAGATTTTACCGCAACAATAAATCTTGTGAAAACAGTAGGATATATTCAAGCTTTCTCCTTTAAATATAGCCGCCGTGCCGGAACTCCGGCCGCAATTATGCCCAATCAAGTTGAAGAAAAAGTAAAATCAGCACGTTTAGATGAATTGCAAAATTTACTATTTTCGCAACAACTTGCTTTTAATAAGAGTTGTATAGGCAAAACAATGACCGTATTATTTGAAAGCAAAGGGCGTGGAAAGAATATGCTTTATGGACGTACCCCTTATATGCAAAATTTAAATGCTGAAATTGATAATAAATTTTTAAATAAAATAGTGGATATTGAAATTATTGAAGCCGGCATGAATTCACTCAGAGGAAAAATGAAAGGATAAGCATATGGCAGAAATTACATTTGAATTATATAATAATATTCTAATTCAACAACTTGTCGGTGCTGGAGATTCTCATCTGCGCTTATTGGAAAAATTACTCGCAGTTGAAATATCGTGCTTTGGCAATCAATTCAAAATTCACGGTGATAATAAAGCAATAGAACAAGCTCAAACAGCCTTAGAGCTTTTATACC
>JAFTNB010000210.1 GCA_017452115.1 Alphaproteobacteria bacterium | reverse complement strand
ACAAATACCGCACCAACCATACCAAATTCTTCAGACAACATTGTAAAAATAAAATCTGTATGTTTCTCCGGTAAAAAATTCAGATGACTTTGCGTACCTTTCAAAAAACCTTTTCCAAAAATACCACCAGAGCCCAAGGCTATTTTCGATTGAATAATATGATACCCTGCTCCCAAAGGATCTCTTTCCGGATCAAGAAAAGTTAAAACTCGATTTTTTTGATAATCATGTAAAAAATGCCATGCAAAAGGAATAAATATCAATCCGCCAATCCCGACAACAACAAATTTCCAAATCTGTACCCCCACTACAAAAAAGATTGCACCGGCACTCATTACCAACATCAAAGCTGTTCCTAAATCAGGCTGTGTCATAACTAAAAATGCCGGAAACATAGTAAGAATAATTGGCGCCAACAACCCTCGCATCGTTTCAATATTCTGTAAAGAGCTGGAATGGAAATACTTGGCCAATACTAAAACCAAAGCGATTTTCATCAATTCCGAAGGCTGCAGCTTAAAAAACTTGAGATCAATCCAACGTTGCGCCCCCATACCTATTGAACCTTTGACCTCAACATATATCAGCAATATCAGAACGATAAAATAGAATGGATATGCAACTTTCATTAAAATTTTGATATCTGTCATTGCTAATACCATCATCACAACAAAACCCATTGCAAAACGGATTAACTGATTCATTGCCCAAGGACTCCAATTACCATTTGCAGCAGAATATAATACAACAATACCGGTAGCAGCTAAAATACAAATCAACATAATATAAGAAAAACTCAAATTAAAAAATTTTTCTTTTAAAGAAAGGCTCTGATTTTTAAAACTTGTTTCATAATATTTATACATCATAACCTACCTATTCTACAATTTTTTTTGAAGGATCTAACTTTATAGCTTCTAACAATAGTTTGCTGGCAATTGGAGCTGCAACCGATGAACCACCTCCTCCATGTTCAACAATCACTGCCACTGCATATTTGGGATTATCATGCGGAGCATAACCTACAAATAAAGCATGATTACGTAATTTCCAAGGTAATTCTTCATCTTTCAATATACCATTTTGCCGTTCTTTCATTGAAATTCGACGAACTTGAGTAGTTCCGGTTTTCCCTCCCATCATTTGTCCGTTATAATTAAAACGCGAACCATAAGCTGTTCCTCCGGGAATATTTACTACACTAAACATACCCTCACGAACAATATCTAAATAATTACGAGAAATATTTATTTTAGTAAAATTTTTCTTATCTTGAGATTTATAGAAAGTCGGAACGACCTCCTCACCTCCGTTAACTAAACGAGCCATCATTGTAACTAATTGCACCGGTGTTGTCAAAATATAACCTTGCCCAATACCTGAAATTAAGGTTTCGCCTTGTTGCCATACACCTCTAGCCCCTTTAAAACGTTGTTTTTTCCATACTTTATCAGGAATTAATCCGGAGCTTTCCTGTGCAATTCCCAATCCAATTTGTTTTCCCAGTCCTAAACGTCTAGCCATTTCAGCAATTTTTTCAATACCAACTTTTTGCGCTACTTCATAAAAATAAATATCACAAGAATGTTGTAAAGCTTGAATAACATTCAAATATCCATGTCCATGATGCTTCCAACAATGAAATGCATGGTTACCTAAAAACATTTTACCTGCACAAAAGAAACGTGTTTCAGGAGTAATCACACCGGCTTCAAGCGCGGCCAGTGCCACCACCATTTTAAACGTAGATCCCGGAGAATAATGTTCAGATAATACTTTATTCGTCAAAGGTCGCCGCTCACTACTAAGTAATTCGTTCCAATCTTTACTACTTACACCTTGAGTCAAGCGATTAGGATCATAAGCCGGAGTAGATGCGAGAGCTAATATTTCGCCACTATGAACATCAATTAATATCACGCCTCCGCTTTCTGCACCAAGTAATTCATATGCTTTTTGCTGCAAACGAACATCAAGCGTCAAATCTACACGCTCTCCTAATACCCCCTCGTTTTTTTCAAGCTCTTTCATAATACGCCCATAAGCGTTTACTTCTAACTTTAGTGTACCACCCCTACCACGTAATTTATTCTCATATAAATTTTCAATACCCGATTTTCCAATTTTAAACCCCTGAATTACTAACAAAGGATCATCTTTTTCATCATTAGCAGAAACTGAAGACACATACCCCAACACATGAAAAAGCTCTTCTCCATACGGATAATAACGAGATAACCCCTCATCAATAATAATCCCAGGTAAATCCGGAGCATTAAGCTGAATTTTTGAAACTTCTTCCCAAGTCAAATTATCCTTAATTTTTATCGGCACAAAACTACGATTTTTACGTAATTCTTTTTTTATACGTATTTCTTCGGTATCACTAAGAGGCATAATTTTCTTAAAAGCATTAAGAGTTTCTTGTACATTAGTTGTTTGTTCAGCCACAATCAGAGCCTGAAAATTTTGTTGGTTTGATGCCAAAATTTGCTGATTTCTATCATAAATAATACCGCGCGGAGGGATTAATAAACGCGTAGAAATTCGATTTTCATCTGCTAATGTCTTATATCTATCCGCTTGATACACCTGTAAATAATACAATCTGCCGATAATAAACATAAACATAAGGAATTCCACCAATCCTAAAATCAGCGAGCGTTTAATTAAAACTTTTCCTTTGTCATTATCGCGATTCATTAAAGTTCCTCATCCGCAATTAAATTATTCTGTATAAAAGCCAAAATCAGACTAACAAACGGATACGCGGCTACAGTTACTAAATAGCTGAAGCATACTATAAAAAATGGTAAGAATTGTCCATAATAGATTGATAAAGTAAACCACTTCATCCAAAATGCCAACAATGCAATAATTGCAAAACCATACCAAGTTACAATAAACGGTTTAGCACTCAAAAAACGTAAAACATTACTCAAAATCACATACAAAATTAATAATATAAAAATAATTGTTCCACAAGGAACATTACTGATTATATCATCAATCAACCCCAAAAAATATACCGACAAAAGATTAAACAAATCAGGACGATGTATCATCCAAAAATACACACAAATAACCCCTATCGCCGGACGAATATTATTAAACAATAAAAAATCTAATGGAATATACGATAGCAATAGCAATAATAACGATGAAAACAAAGGCAAACATCGTTGCAAATAAACCAATATATTTTCACTAAATCCATTATTCATTACAATTTACTGTTGTTCTAATAATCCAAAATCCACAATCCGAACATACTCCAAACGCTCAAGATTTGTAAAAGTTGTAATTTTCACATTATTTTTCTCAATCGAACTGATTTTTCCAATAGGCAGCCCTACAGGAAAAACACCGGCAACACCTGAAGTAACAACTCTATCTCCAACAGTTAACTCGGCTTCCAAAGGAATAAAATCCATTTTAGGCGTCGGAGTATTATTACCGGTTAAGATTCCTCGTACACGAGTACGTTCAACCATTACCGGAATTTTAGAGTTAATATCCGTAATTAAAATAATTTTAGAATAAAAACGCCCGACTTGTTCAATTCTTCCAACCACACCTCTATCACTCAAAACGACCTGCCCTTTTCTAATATTACTATTATCACCGGTATAGGCAACAATAGAATGAGAAAAAGCATCTCCCTCTTCCGCTACAACTCTTGCCGTTACAAATTTTGCTTCTGGAGGAACAATATAATTTAACATACCTGCTAATATTCTATTTTCCACCTCCAAAGCTAGAGCCTTATCTTTAATTTGTAATAAATACGCATTTTCTTTGCGTAAACTATCATTTTCTGTGTGAATTTGTTTTAACTCTTTTAAATAATCATAAACACCGGCAATTGAACGAGCCGGCACAACTAAGATATCAACAATTGGACTAATTACATCTGTTGCCCAAGACGAGGTTTTCTCAATAATAGCCGTATCTGTTTTATTCACCAACATCAAAGCAAAAGCCGAAAGAAACAATAGCACCAAAGCAAACTTCTTTGCCAGAAGTCTAATATTACTTAAATGCAAAAATAAGCTTTTCCGCCTTTTCATACTTTCTCCGACAATTGAGAAATTTTCATAAAGTTAGCCGTTCCATCTCAAAATAGATAGAACGGCACCACCTAACAAATTAATACATGGTTGAAAGAATAGCTTTCAAACGACCTATATCATCAAGAGCACGACCGGTGCCTTTCACAACACAAGCCAATGGTTCTTCCGCAATAGATACAGGAAGCCCTGTTGCATTACGCAATACTTGATCCAAATTTGCCAACAAAGCTCCTCCACCAGTCAAAACGATACCCTTGTCCACAATATCAGCTGCCAATTCCGGAGCAGTATGTTCTAGTGCAACTTTAACAGCTTCTATAATTTGAGATACAGGTTCATTTAAACTTTCTGCAACTTGACGTTCTGTAATGATAATTTCTTTCGGCACGCCATTCATTAAATCGCGCCCTTTAATTTCGATTACACGCCCTTCACCACTTTCCGGAGGACAAGCAGATCCAATTTCTTTT
>JAFTNB010000209.1 GCA_017452115.1 Alphaproteobacteria bacterium | reverse complement strand
TATAAAATAATAATAAAAATTCAAAAAAAACTCCCCAAACTTAAGACCAAGTCCCTATTTGAGGAGTCCAAAAATTAACTAGCTGTACAAAAACTATTTTTCTTCAGCTTTTGCTGCTTCACGAGCTTTTGCTGCAGCAGACAAATCGTCAGCAATACGAGCAGAACGACCACGCAAAGCACGCAAGAAATAGAGTTTCGCACGGCGAACTTTACCAATACGAGAAACTTCAATTTTGGCTACATTAGGAGAATAGAGTGGAAATACACGTTCAACACCCTCGCCAAAAGAAATTTTACGAACAGTAAAAGAAGAATTCAAACCGTCATTTTTACGAGCAATACAAACACCTTCATAAACCTGAATACGTTCACGTTCACCTTCTTTAACCTTGGTATGAACTTTCAAAGTATCACCAGGCTTAAAGTTAGGAACATTCTTACCTTCCATGAGCTTGCTGATTTGCTCTTTTTCAATATTTTCAATAATGTTCATCAGTTTTACCCTTTTTTTCAAAATTTATTCACTTATAAACCTAAACCCGTTTAGAATCAAGATATTTTTTCATCAAATCGGGACGTCTTTTTTCTGTAATTTCCAAAGATTGAGCTTTTCTCCATTCTGCAATTTTAGCATGATGTCCGCTAAGCAGAACTTCAGGAACCTCTCGCCCTTCCCAGCAAATTGGCCGCGTATATTGCGGATGTTCCAATAAACTGTTTTCAAAACTTTCATCACCAAGTGACTCACTGTTTCCCAATACACCGGGGAGTAACCTAATTACAGCATCAAGCATTATCTGAGCCCCTTGTTCGCCACCTGTCAAAATATAATCGCCAATACTCACTTCCTCCACATTATAAGCATCTAAAACTCTCTGGTCTATACCTTCAAATCTGCCGCAAATAATGGTCAGTTCTTTTTCCCTACTCAACTCATGAGCATAAGACTGTGTCAATTGACGACCACGGGGACTCATATAAATAAGTCTTCCATGATGATAATTAGCTTTGATAGCCGCGCCCAATACATCTGGACGCATAACCATTCCGGCACCACCGCCACAATGAGTATCATCAACAGATCCATGCTTATCAAAAGCATAATCTCTGATATTAATAGCATCAAGTGACCAAATACCTTCCTTTAATGCTTTTCCGGTCAAGGAATAGCCTAAAAAACCAGGAAAGATTTCCGGAAAGATGGTCAAAATTTTAACTTTCATTTACTCCACCGTCAATATTAGCCGAAACGGGTTCCTGAACAATAATATAGCCTTTATTAATACAAACCTCCGGTACAAAATCCTTATTAAAAGGCAACATTTCTAACTTTTGACCAATTTTAATTTCTATTATATCACCGGCTCCAAAATTATAAAATGCTACAACTTTTCCTAATATCTTGCCACTTTTGGTTTTTGCTTCCAGTCCAATTAAATCTGTTTGATAGAACTCATCTGCTTCAGTTTCTGGAAGAACCGAACGTTCCACATAAAGCTCTGTTCCTCGCAAAGCTTCGGCTTGGTTTCTATCATCACATCCCTCAATCTTAACTCGAAGATCATCTTTGGAATGACCGACCACCTTAACCTGAAAACACTTTTTACCGCTTTTATCTGTAAGCATACCATAGGCATCAATATCATTAGCACATTCAGTAAAGCTTCTTACTTTTACTTCACCTCTAATACCATGAGCCCCTACAATAACCCCCAAACAAACTCGATTATCTGTTTCCATGTCTTAATACCTTGTCAGTCACCAAAACAATAACTATTCTGCAGAAGCTTCAGCAGCGGCAGCTTCAGCAGCAGCTTTTGCTTTTTCTTCTTTTTCTTTCATTCTTTCAACAGCTTTAGCTTTAGGTGCAGACTTTTTAGGCTGTTCTTTAACTGCAGGAGCAGCACAAAGTCCGATATTAGCAAAAAGCTTTTGTAATCTATCAGTTGGTTGAGCCCCTTTAGCAATCCAAGCTTTTACTTTTTCTGCATCAACAACCAAGCGTTCAGCATGATCTTGAGGCAACATTGGATTATAACTACCCAATCTTTCAATAAATCTACCATCACGAGGAGCTCTTTGATCAGCGGCCACAATACGATAGAACGGACGCTTTTTAGAACCACCACGGGAAAGTCTGATTCTTACTGCCATTTATTTTCTCCTTAAATTAATTAAAAACCACAAAAATCCGCCCATGGCTAGAACGGAAATTTTCCACTCATACCGCCAGGCATTTTACCTCCAAACGGCATATTTTTCATAAGCGAAGACATAGCGCCCAAACCGCCAAGCTTGCCCATTTTTTTCATAAGTGTAGACATTTGCTCATATTGTTTAAGCAATTTGTTTACTTCATGAACTTCCACACCGGCTCCAGCTGCAATTCTTTTTTTGCGTGAAGCCTTTATAATATCCGGATTACGACGTTCAACTTTAGTCATGGAGAGAATAATTGCTTCTTGTTTTTTTATCAAATTATCTCCCACACCGGCTTCTTCAATTTGATTTTTAAATTTTGAAAGCCCCGGAATCATACCAATAATACTACCAATACTGCCTAATTTTTGCACTTGTTTGAGTTGTCCCAGCATATCTTCCAAATCAAACTTTCCTTTAAGCATTTTACCGGCTATTTTTTCTGCTTCAGCCTTATCCACAGTTTCCATAGCTTTTTCCACTAAAGAAACTACATCACCCTGCCCCAAAATACGGCCGGCCAAACGTTCCGGATGAAACTCCTCAATCTCATCCAACTTTTCTCCTGTTCCCAAAAACTTAATAGGAACACCGGCAACCATTTTCATTGACAAAGCAGCACCGGCACGAGCTGAACCGTCAATTCTAGTTAATACAATACCGGTAATACCGACTTGGCGATTAAATTCTTCTGCTACATTACAAGCCTCTTGTCCAATCATAGCATCAGCCACTAACAAAACTTCTGTAGGATTGGCAATTTGCTTAACCTCTACCACTTCATTCATTAAAGTTTGGTCAATTTGCAAACGTCCGGCAGTATCTAAAATAACAATATCATACCCGCCTTTTTTGCCTTCATTCAATGCACGGCGAGCAATATCCGCTGGTTTTTCACTTTTTATAATCGGCAATACATCAACATTAACTTGCAAACCTAATTGCGCCAACTGTTCTTGTGCTGCTGGACGATAAATATCCAAAGATGCAAGTAAAACTTTTTTTCGTTGTTTTGTTTGCAAGCGTGTGGCAATTTTAGCCGAAGTTGTCGTCTTTCCGGAACCTTGCAACCCCACCATCAAAATACAAACCGGAGGTACTGCTTTAAAATTCAGCTCACAACTTTCAGCCCCCAAAAGTTTGACTAACTCATCATGAACTATTTTTATTACCATTTGTCCGGGAGTAACAGACTTAACAACCTTCTCCCCCAATGCTTGCTCTTTTACATGTGCAATAAAAGATTTAGCCACAGATAAAGACACATCGGCTTCTAACAATGCTATTCTAATCTCACTCATTGCTTCATCAATATCTTTTTCGTTCAGTACCCCCCTAGAGGTAATTTTTGCAAAAACCGAACTTAATTTATCTGTCAACGCATCAAAAATGATCTTAATCCTTATATTAAAAGCACCTATATACCATTGAAAGCAAGTGTGCGAACCCTCGCTGACTGGCGGTACTCCTTGGAGTATTATAAAAATTCAACCTTAATCGATAAAATCTTTACGAATTTTGATTTGCTTATATTAGCTTTTTTCTGCCATATCAAGCAAAAAAGAAAATATAGCTACAAAATAACCACCTATTTATACTTATAGTTCCCAAATAAGTTGATTATTTATCTTTGCCAAAATTTTTTTTGCTAATCAATATATTGAATTTTTCTAACACTTGTTGATTTTGAAAAGATTTTTTTATATTCCAATCATCGTATTTATCAAAGTTAGGATAATCATATTTTTTTGCGTGTTTTTCCTGCAATTCCTTTACAGCTTTCGCAACTGCCTTATTCTGATTTAAAATATCTTTCGGCAACTTATTTATATTAAAACCCTCCGGCAATTTCAAATTTTCTACACCGGATAAATCCACTCCTAACAAATCAACATTATAACAACCGGTCAAATCTACATTTTTAGGAAATTTACACCCATTAAAACTTTTAACAAATTTTGGAAATTTTACATTAATATCATTAGATAAATCTACTTCAGATAAATCTATATTAAAACATTTACTCAAATCTACTTGCTTAGGAAATTTTGTTCCTTTTACACTTTTAACAAGTATCGGCAATTCCAAATTTTCTACATTAGATAAATCCGCCCCAGATAAATCAATATCATAGCATTTAGTCCAATCTACTTTTTTAGGTAATTTTGTACCTTTTAAACTTTTAACCGTAATAGGTAATTTAACTTCTTCAACATTTGATAAATCCATTCCCGACAAATCAATATTATACTGATTTTGCAAATTCAAACATTTAATTTTTTTACTTTTATTAATTGTATAAACCTCACCACAAGATAAAGCCCTTAATTGTTTTACCACACGCATTTTATCAAACTTATTTCCGGTTCTTACTCTGGCATCATGAAGTTTTACAAAATCTTCCCATTCTTTACTAATAAATTTTCCGTTCTCATCTGTTATTTTTACGACTCGCCCATCACTAGTTGTAAAATACATAGCCGTACATTTATTTTGATGAGCAAATACGGGGGATTCATATACTTCTTTCTTTGTTTCGGCAGCATCTGCTCCTGTTTCAATTCCATAATCACAATAGTATTGTTGGTTGGGAGAAGCATCATACTCATATACAAACCCATATTGAACGCCATCTACACTTGTATAACCAGCTTCTAATCCTTGAGAATATCCGGCAGCT
>JAFTNB010000208.1 GCA_017452115.1 Alphaproteobacteria bacterium | reverse complement strand
TTTTGTTTATGAAAGAAAAAGTTTCAGCGATTCTCAATTTGATGAAGTTGATGAATGTTAAGGTTGATGACCTTGTGATTTATGATGGCAGTATTGAACAAAGCGGAAAATTTCCCCTTGAAGTTTTTTATTCTGACCGAACGCACTCTTTTGAGGTTTCTCACTTCCAAGAAGGTAAACGCAACCCGTTAGGGGTAATTATCGGTGATACTATATATGCTGTTAGTGCATATTGCAACCGAGAGCGGTGTTTAGAAATAGAAACGTTTTTACGTACGGACTGGTACTATGGTATGTTTGAAAAAAACTTCCAAGGACCATTGCAAGGCTCTCTGCCAACTTGTGAACAAGCAAAGGAACTGGCCAATCACATTATTGCCTATAATCAGATAAACGCTTTCTTTGATTTTGCTTTATTTGATACAGAATATATTGCTGTTGCCGGAAAGAATGACAATCGTCATAGTCAATTATGTTATTATTTCAAAACTGGAAAAATAAGGCAAGAAATGTCATATGCCTATTATGTACTTCCGGTTTGTCGCTTGAAAAAGTAATAAAAAAACACTCTGTTCCTTTTGCTGGAATGGAGTGTTTTTTTTAGGATAATTAATTTGGGTATTACTTATCAGATAACTTGCAAGATGTAATATAATTGTATACAAATAATTAAATAATAACTATTCTTCTGACTGTTTGTGAATGACTAATCCATATACACTATATAATGGTGATTGCTTTGAAATATTAAAAGATTTGCCTGAAAATTCTTTTGATATGATTTTTGCTGATCCTCCTTATATGCTTTCTAATTATGGGCTTACTTGTCAAAGCGGTAAAATGGTTTCTATTAGTAAGGGAAACTGGGATAAAGGTAATGGAATTGCCGAGGATTTTGAATTTCATAAAAAATGGTTAGAATTATGTCGTCGCTTATTAAAGCCTAATGGTACAATTTGGGTATCCGGAACATATCACAGTATTCATGCTTGCGGATTGGGAATGATGCTGATTGGCTACCATATTCTAAATGAAGTTGCTTGGTTTAAACCCAATGCCAGTCCTAACTTATCTTGCAAATATTTTACGGCCAGTCATGAGAGTTTGATTTGGGCTAAAAAAGATAAAAAAGGCAAACATTATTTTAATTATGATGCGATGAAGAATGGGGATTTCCCTAAAGATAATATCAAAAAGCCTCATACGCAAATGCGTACGGTTTGGTCGATTCCCACTCCTCCGCAATCAGAAAAGTTATGTGGTCGCCATCCTACTCAAAAACCTTTGGCGTTGCTTGAAAGAATTATTACTGCTTCAACTAAAGAAGGTGATTCGATTCTCGATCCATTTATGGGGAGTGGTACTACCGGAGTTGCTTGTATGAAACTTAATCGTAAATTTGTCGGTATTGATGTTGATAAAGAATATGTAAACCTAGCCGAAAAAAGAATTTTAGACGTCTTAAATAATAAACCTTTGCTTTAATTCTAACGTGAGCGTTTGAGTTTTGCTACTTTTTGCGCAACGGCGAAAGAATTATCAGATGATTGTTGTGAGGTGTTCTGTATGTTTGGTGTTGTAAACATTTCATCAAGAAACATCTCATCAATTTTATTGACTGCAGTTTGAGCTTTTTGTTGATCGCTTTTCATTTGTGATTTTAGATTTGATTTCGATATAGTATTGTCCCCACCTTTTTCATCAGCATACGATTTTGTAGGTTTAACAATAATATCTTTTGTAAAGTCAGGTAATTCTCTATATTGTACTTCCGATACTCGGCAACCGTCTTTATCTTCCCATTGTCGATATTTAGGTTCGCCTGTATAATTTTCTCTAATTGGAACATTCTCACCCTTAAATATATCATCATTATTTTTTGATTGCTTGTTTTCTGGCACACCTTTAAACATTTCATCGACTTCAGATTGGTCAGAAAATTTATCTTTTATCCAAGTATAAACATTTGATAAACCCATATAATCCAGGCCTTTACGAATTTTTCGCATAATTGCATTTTCGTTTTGTAACTCAAGAGCTTGTTGCGGTAGTCCTTTATCCATTATATTGTCATCAGGACACAATGTGTTTCTTACATTAATGACGCCGCTATTTGTTTGAGGCGTATATAATTTATTAACAGCATTATTATAAGCAACATCATTATCCTTAGGAAAAACACCTTTTTTGTCACATTCTAGAGCCGCAGAATTGACAAGTTCATTAATGGCGTATTTATGTTGAGAATAACGATTATTTAATGTTTTTTGAAATTTTTTATTACATTGCAATAAAAAATTTTCATCATTATGATTACTCATTGCATCTGCAACATGTTCTAATCGTATATGTGCAGCATAATTGCTGTTTATCATATCTCCCATAACAATTGAATGTAATGCTAATTTTTTATATTGCATCAAGCTCATTGAACCATCAAATTCAGGAACGTTTAACATTTTAGCCCATTCGGTATTAGATAATTTTGCCTTGGTGATTTCATACAAAGTACATTTTTGATTGTTATTTAATTCAACATCTTTATCCATATATTCACTAAAATCAACGCCACCGATTTTATAATAATTTTTCATTTGATTTTTATAGTTTAAATCGTGGTATTGAATATATTTGCCTTCTTTATCGCCATAACATTCAGCATGAGATTTATTCTGAAGAATGTATGTATTTCCATAAGCCTCTTGCCACATATCCTTAGTGCCATTCATAATCAAACTCATTTCTTTATCAAAATCTTCTTTATATGGACTATGCGGATCTATTTCTCTTTTTTCTAGTGCATCTTGATAAAAGCCAAATAAATTAGATTTATCACCTGTTTCTAAATATTTTTGCCGTGCCAAAAGTAATTGAGCTATATTAGCAGAAATCTCATTATGCATGTCTAACTTATAAGCTTGTTCCGGTGATACGGCATATATATGTTTATTAGCTTTATTATTATCACGGTGCTGTTGTTCGTGTATAAGGAGGCCGTCATCATTAGAGTAATCAGAGTAAGAGCCATTTTTTCCTTTTATATAATTTATTGTAATTTTATTGCGACCTGGGGTGAAGTATCCTGCAGCTCCTTTACTAACTTGTATTGTATCGACCTGAAAATCAATATTTCGAGTTGGAATAATTTTATCTTTATTGTCCTCGGTCATTATCATTCTCCCAATATGTATATAATATTCATTATATCATAAACTAAGCAGCATTTCAACAAAAGAGAGCATATTTGGAAAACTTTATTTTAACTATTTTATGCTTGTTTCTTACTACTGCACAGAATTGTTAAAAAAATATGTTAAAAATGCACAAATAGTGGGGATATTTTTAAAAGCAGAGCGTACAATAAAGAGAAATTTTAAGTCTGTTAAACTAAATTATTGACGAATTTTGCCTCTTTGTTTATAATATAAGTAATATTTCAAGCGGATTTTCTATCCGGCTTTGTAACTTATGAGGTGATTGCAATGTTTGTTAAAGAGGTTGAAGTTAAAAATCAGGTTGGGCTTCATGCTCGCCCCGCTACATTCTTTATTCAGAAGGCAAATGAGTTCAAATCGTCGATTTGGGTAGAAAAAGAGGAGCGCCGCGTTAACGCAAAGAGCCTTCTTGGTAT
>JAFTNB010000207.1 GCA_017452115.1 Alphaproteobacteria bacterium | reverse complement strand
TTATAAGTACTTTTTTACTAACAATCCTCGGACTTGTTCCAAGAATCCACTTAAAGATTCTGGATACTCGGGATAAACCCGAGTATGACAACAACTTAAAAGTCATACCTATTTTTTGCACAGCAAAAAATTCAAGGCATCTACAAATTAATATATCTTTCCTCATCTTATAGCTCCAATTATATAAATTACCTCTAACCAGAACTATATCATATGTTTCATCAAATGTAAATACTTGATAGAAAATAGGAACGCAAATTTGTATAAAAAAAATGTCATAGATTTTTCAACCTATGACATTAATTTTTTCTTTAATTCTCAAAAAGTTTGGAAAACGATTATTATTTTAATAACCTAAAATACAAACTTTTTAAATCATAGCCATACCACCATTAATATTAATAGTCTGACCGGTAATATATTGAGCTTCATCAGATGCCAAAAATGCAACAACATTTGCAATATCTTGAGCTTCACCAAGTTTTCCTTCCGGAATTTTCGCCAATAGAGCAGCTTTAACATCTTCAGGCAAAACATCTGTCATTGGAGTACGAATAAATCCCGGAGCAATAGAATTTACGGTAATTCCACGAGAACCAACTTCTTGTGCTAAACACTTATTCATAGCAATCATACCTGCTTTTGAAGCAGAATAGTTAGCTTGTCCGGCATTTCCCGTAACACCAACTACAGATGCAATACCGATAATACGTCCAAAATGACGTTTCATCATACCACGAACAGCTGCTTTAGCCAATTTGAAACCGGCAGAAAGATTAACATCCAAAACTAACTGCCAATCTTCGTCACTCATACGGATGAACAGATTATCACGAGTAAGTCCGGCGTTATTTACTAAAATATCAATCCGACCAAGCTTATCTTCCACATTTTTCACCAGATTTTTAACATCTTCAGGATTAGTCAAATTAGCAACAAAAACCTCAACATTGCCACCCAATTCTGCTTTAAGTTTTTCCATTGGTTCAGCCCGCATATCCGTCAAAGCAAGAATAGCACCTTGCGCATGCAAAGTACGAGCAATCTTATCACCCAAACCACCGGCAGCACCGGTAATTAAAGCAACTTTTCCATCCAATCTAAACATATTTTTTCTCCATATTATGAGTTTAATTATAAACTGTTAGCCAGCAACTCAATTTCTGCTGAAGAACCAACAGAAATTGCATTAATTTCTTTATTACTTCTTTTAACAATACCCGAAAGTACTTTTCCGGCTCCAAGTTCGACTACATCGGTAACGCCTTGTTCTTTCATATAAACAACTGTTTCACGCCAACGCACCGATCCGGTCACTTGTTTAACAAGATTTTGCACAATTTCTTCACCGCCAAATACAGCTTCTGCTAAAACATTAGAAATCAGTGGAATCTGTGGATTAGCAAAATTCACCCTTGAAAGAGCTTCAGCCATAACTTCCGCAGCAGGAGCCATTAACGGGCTATGAAAAGGAGCACTCACAGGCAGTTTAATACAACGTTTTGCTCCAAACTCCGGAGCCAACTCCACTGCCCGCTCAATTGCTTCCATATGTCCGCTTAATACAACTTGTCCGTCTGCATTATCATTAGCTGCCACACAAATACCATTACCTTCGGCACAAGCTTCAGCCAATGCTTCAACATCTTTGAAAGAAACGCCGAGAACCGCAGCCATCCCGCCAACACCGAGAGGAACTGCTTTTTGCATAGCTTCACCACGAATACGTAATAGTTTTGCTGTATCCGACAAAGAAAACACCCCAGCCGCACAAGCTGCAGAATATTCACCAAGAGAGTGTCCTGCCACAAAAGCAGCTTTATCCTTAAGATTGATACCAAAATCTTTTTCCAAAACTTTCACTACAGCCATAGAATGAGCCATTAAAGCCGGCTGAGTATTGGTTGTGAGTGTCAAATCACTATCCGGACCTTCACACATAACCTTAAACAAATCTTGAGAAAGAGCATCATTAACTTCTTGAAATACATCTTTAGCTGTTTTAAAATTATCAGCTAAATCCTTACCCATGCCAATAAACTGAGAGCCCTGACCTGGGAATACAAAAGCATATTTCATCAATACCTCTTTATATTATTAATAATCGATTAATCAATATAGATTATTCTTATCTTCGTCAAGTTTAAAACCCGTCTTATACTACATAATTGGATTCGGAATATTACAAAAATGGCCAAATCAAAGAAAAAAAATTTAACCTTACTTCAAAAAACTCTACGTAGTATCATAGGCTGCAGCCTGATACTATTTTGCGTTTTAGTAATTATCAGCTGTTTTTTTTATCACACAAGTGATAATTCTCTAAACAACACCGGAACAAATGAAATTAAAAATTATCTTGGCTCTTTTGGAGCTATTTCAGCAGAATTTTGCTTAACTTGGTTTGGTATTGCTTTACCCATATTTTTACTTACTCCTATAAGCTGGGGATTAGATGCCATAAAATTGCATGGTTTTCCCCATAAATATGCTCGAATATTTGCTTTTATAAGCGGTACAATATTTTTTGCCTCTTTTTTAAGTTTTTTACCGCAATTATTCGGAAACTTCAAACTTGGTGGAAACATTGGAATATTTTTTGCAGGTCAGACCAACAGTTTATTCAATGAATTTTATACTTATGCTTACGGACATTGGATTCTTGCGACAATATTGTTTATTTTAAGTTTCTTAGCTTTTAATTTTTCTGCCGGACTCACATTACACCGTTGGTACAAACTATTTTGCCACACAAGCAAATATATTATTATTTCTTTCTGTTGGTTAGGACAAACACTAAAAAGCATTTTCAGTTTTCATTCTCAAGAAGAAACTCTTTCACGTGTCAGTAAAAATAAAGCACCTAAAGAACGTAAAGAACCAAAACTTAAAGAAGAAAAAACCGCTATTAATCACAAAAAATCCTCAAAACCAGCTAAAGAAGAAAAATTATCCGTATCCGTTTCAGCACCTGATGACAACTATCAATATCCCAGTGTCGATATTTTAACCAAACCCAAATCAGGCAATACCAACAAAATGAATGAAAAAGAATTAGAAAAAATTGCCGCTGATTTAGAAAATGTATTACAAGAATTTGGTATTAATGGAAAAATAGTAAAAATCCGCCCCGGACCGGTTGTAACTTTATATGAACTTGAACCAGCTCCCGGAACTAAAACAGCACGTGTTATCGGACTTGCCGATGATATTGCTCGTTCAATGAGTGCTGTATCTGTACGTATTGCCGTCGTTCCGGGAAGTAATACTATCGGTATTGAAATGCCAAATCCGGTTAGAGAAATTGTTTTCTTCCGAGAACTAATTGATACTGATGAATTTAATCATGCCAAAGGCGCATTAACTGTTACCTTGGGAAAAGACATCGGCGGTCGTAATGTATATGCTGATTTAGCTAAAATGCCTCACTTATTAGTAGCAGGTACTACCGGCTCCGGTAAATCTGTCGGTGTCAATACAATGATTGTATCCTTGCTCTATAAAATGCGTCCTGATGAATGCAAACTCATTATGATTGATCCTAAAATGCTTGAATTTTCTGTATATAATGGCATTCCTCACTTACTTACTCCGGTAATTACCGATCCTGCCAAAGCCGTTATCGGATTAAAGTGGGCAGTAAAAGAAATGGAAGATCGTTACCGTGCTATGGCACAACTAAATGTTCGCAACATTTCAGGCTATAACCAAAAACTAAAAGAACTCAAAGCCAACGGACAAAAAGTAACTCGTACAGTTCAAACCGGATTCGATACCGAAACAGGACAACCAATATTTGAAGAACAAGAATTAGATTTAACTCCTTTACCGTATATTGTCATTATTGTAGATGAAATGGCAGATTTAATGCTTGTTGCAGGAAAAGAGGTAGAAGCAGCAATCCAGCGTTTGGCTCAAATGGCTCGTGCAGCAGGTTTACACCTCATTATGTCCACCCAACGTCCGTCTGTTGATGTCATTACCGGTACAATTAAAGCAAACTTTCCAACTCGTATTAGCTTCCAAGTAACATCTAAAATTGACAGTCGCACCATTCTCGGAGAACAAGGAGCAGAACAATTGCTTGGTATGGGTGACATGCTTTATATGCCGGCAGGACAAAGACCTACGCGTATTCATGCTGGATATATCAAGGATCCTGAAATTGAAGAAATTGTTGAATTTCTAAAATCACAAAAAGCTCCCGAATATGTTGAGGGCGTAACCGAAGGTGAATTAAATGAGAAAGATTCTGGCAGTGCTGTTTTTGACAAAGGAGATTTTGCTTCCGGCAGTGACGAAGATTTATATTCTCAAGCCGTAGCTATTGTTCAAAACGATAAAAAAGCCTCTACCAGCTACATTCAACGCAAATTACGCATTGGATATAACAGGGCTGCTTCTCTGATTGATAAAATGGAAGCTGAAGGAATTATCTCCGCTGCTGACCATGTCGGGCGCCGAGAAGTATTATAATATTGGCTTTTTTGGTAAAATCTGAAAAAAAGTGTTTTTTTATAAATAAAATTGTTTATAATCGCGATTATGAAAAAAATAAATATATACATAACCAAACAAATT
>JAFTNB010000206.1 GCA_017452115.1 Alphaproteobacteria bacterium | reverse complement strand
TCCTTCTTGATTGGAAAATTTGCGTAGTCCATAGCGTATGGCATCTTCTTCAGTACTGGTATAAGGTACCGGATCCAGCATATTTACTTTTATTTTATTTTTGGATACGTTTTGGTATTTATCCAAGGTTCTCATGATTAATTGAGCATATTGACTATATAAAGGATAATCTTTAGAAATTGAAGATGAATAATATACATTTATGGTAATTGGATGAGGAATATTTTGCAAAATCTGTGTGGTTTGAGGATGTAATGTATAACGCTTATCTCGGGTTAAATCTAATTTGTATGTAGAAAATATTAGTCCGGATGCAGCATTAAGAGCAATGAAAGATATTATTATTATAAGAATAAATGAAATCAAATAAGCGTGTTTTTTTAATTTATTGATTTGCTGTGTTTGTAGTTTCATACCTATTCTCCTAGTTCTTTTTATATTCGATAGTGAGAATATTTAACCATAATGGTAATGCAATCATGCTGAAATAATAGATTATATTGTCAAATCCAACTTGTCCTCCAGTCATATCATTATAATGTTTGCTAAAGTTTAATGATTGGATAATTCGGATGGAAACATCATCAGACAGATTAAATTGGCCAATCAGAAAATCAAAGTTTACGGTACTGATAATTAAAGATAAGAATAATGTACAAATGTATGCAACAACTAAACCTTTATTAAAAGCAGAAATACAACAGCCAATTGCACAAAATACTCCGGATATTAAAAAGCATCCGATATATGATGATAATATATTTATGTTATCCAATTGGTATATAATATTAATAAAAATCCAAAATGGAATTGTTGTGCAGAGTAACATAAAGCAAAAAATCCATGCAGAGAAAAATTTGCCAAGTACAACTGATGTATAACTGATTGGTTGGGTTAGGAGCAATTCCATTGTTCCAGAACGCCTTTCTTCCGCCCAAAGACGCATGGTAAGAGCAGGAATAAGTAATGCAAAGATATCATTTTGAAAAAAGAAAAAAGAAAATAATTCCGTATTATTAAGAACAAAAAAAGCTCCAAGATAAAAAGTTGAAAACATTGAAATCAGTATGTAGGCACTAATAAGAAAATAAGCAAGAGGAGTTTTGAAATATCCGCTTAATTCTTTTTGAAAAATTGTAAATGTTTGATAAATCATTGGTGGCTCCTATTGCTCGTAATGTTGCGAAATGCTTCATCAATACTTCCGGAAGGGCTGAGAGCCTTAAGCTCATCTGTTGTTGTGTCTTTGATTATTTTTCCTTTATTGATAAGGATAACTCTGGTTGATAAGGCTTCTACTTCTTCCATAATGTGAGTAGAAACAATGACCAGATTGTTTTTGCCATACGTTTTTATAAATTCACGCAATTCATGTTTTTGATTGGGATCCAAACCTTCTGTAGGTTCATCTAAGATAAGAATTTTAGGTTTTGACAATAAAGCAGCTGAAATTGCTACTCGGTGGCGAAAACCTTTGGATAAAGTTTCTATTTTTTGATTTATAACTTCTGATAAAGAAAATGTTTTTATAATATTTTGGCAACGTTCAATAAAAACAGAATCGTTGAGATGATGTAGTTTGGCAATAAATTTAAGATATTCAAAAACCGTCATATCTCCGTATAAAGGAGAATTTTCCGGTACATAACCGATATGGGAAAGAGCTTCTATTCTGTTATGTTCTATATTTTGATTCAGTATTTTAATTTCACCGGAATCGGGAAAAATAAATCCGGTCAGCAGACGCATAAAAGTTGTTTTTCCGGCACCGTTGGGACCTAGTAAAGTGATTATTTCTCCTTGTTTTAGGGACAAATTAATATTTTTTATTGCTTTTATGCGTCCAAAATTTTTATGAAGATTTTTGATTTCAATCATTATATTTTCCCTTTTGATGTTTTTTATATTCTAGCAACTTTATTTTAAATTTTAACAATTATTTTCTTTTTTTAAAAAGATTGTTGACAAAATAGTTATTTTTATTTATTTTATGAGAAAATTTGTTATGATTCCGCTAGATTCATAGATGTTATGGAGAAGAAAATGACAAAAGAATTTTATTCTAAAGAAGAAAGCAGATATCTG
Organism: Alphaproteobacteria bacterium; assembly: GCA_017452115.1. Classification (GTDB taxonomy): domain Bacteria; phylum Pseudomonadota; class Alphaproteobacteria; order RF32; family CAG-239; genus MGBC133411. Next base: position 4,450 of record JAFTNB010000206.1, on the reverse strand, counting down.
AAAATGGGAATATATGTTTGCTTTGTTGTGCTTGGAATATTGACATATTTTGTATTGAGCCACAATGATGTTGAATTGGATAATGGTAAATATTATTCTGTAAATGCCAGATTTAATCGTACTGATGGATTATTAATCGGTGATTGGGTGCGAATGGCTGGCATGAATATCGGGCGTGTTGTTGATGCAAAATTGGATGAACATTTTAAGGCTGTGTTACGTTTGGAAATTAAAGATGGAATTAAAATTCCCGATGATAGCAGTGCATCTATTGTTAGCAGCGGTTTAATGGGGGCTAAATATATTGAGGTAGAACCAGGGGGCTCTGAAGATAATATTGTTTCGGGAGGGGAATTTGCTTATACTCAAGATGCAATGGTTTTGGATGAGCTTTTGGATCGAATTATAAGTATTGGAAAATCTAATCGTAAAAAGTCTACAGAAAAGCAAGTAAATGATGGAGGAAATAATGAATAAAAGACCAGTTGAAACAATTATGGGTATTGTGGTAGTAATTGTTGCCGCTTTTTTCTTGTATTTTGCTTATAATGTTTCTGATTTGCAAGTGGTAAAAGGATATAATGTGACAGCCAGATTTTTAAAAGTCGGCGGCTTAAATATCGGTTCTGATGTACGTATTAACGGAATTAAAGTTGGAACTGTTGTGGGGCAACATTTAGATGATGAAAATTTTGAAGCTGAAGTGAAAATGAGTCTGTCTTCGAATATAAAACTTCCTAAAGATAGTACGGCAATTATTGTCGGAGATGGTTTAATCGGTGATAAGTTTATTAAAATTGAACCGGGTAAATCTAAGGAATATTTAACTGAAGGAGATGTTATTGCTAATACTAAAGACTTCAAAACTTTAGAAGATTTAGTCGGTGAAATTATTTTTATGGTGACTGATAATGGCGAGAGTAAAAATTAATTATTTGTTTTTGGTTACTGCTTTGAGTTGGGGATTAATGTGTTCTACAGTTCATAGTGCAGAAATAAATACTAATATTGCAAGAATGCAAGCAATGGATAAAATTACCGGAATGGTGCGTATGATTGATGTGCCGGTAAATAGTGAAGTAAAATATGGAAGCTTATCTATTGTAGTGCGAGCTTGTAAAACGCGACCTCCTGAAGAAACTCCAGAAAATTTTGCTTTTGTGGATATTGTAGATAATTATAAAAGTGAAAATCCGGTTAATATTTTTCGCGGTTGGATGATTTCTTCTTCGTCATCATTAAATCCGCTGGAACATCCTATTTATGATATTTGGTTATTAAATTGTGAAAATGGAGATGTTAATCCGCAATTAAAAATCATGACAGAAGAAGAACTTAAAATTCGTGAACAAATCCCTCAACGCGAAAAAGAAGTTCGTGATGAATCTAAACTCAAAGATGAAGAAGAAATAAGTACCAATACACTTGAAAATAAAGAAATTGGTGCCGCTTTAGATGTTTCTGCTGTGCAAAATGAAGATGAAACAACAATTAAATCTGAAAATCAGTCAATTGCTGATACTTCAGTGTCTGTTCCCAGTATAAAAGAAACAACAGAAGAAGGACCTCAAGCTTTGATTAATATTGCCCTTCCTGTTTCTGTTGAACAAAAAGCAGAGGTACAAAAAGATACACAAGAGGCCGGGAAAGAAAAATTAGCGGCTGAGAAATCGCAGATTGATACATCTGTAATAATTACAGATTCCGAAATAAAGAATGTTGAAATATCTGAACCTTTAATACTACAACAAGAGCCATCACCGGAACATATGGAAGATGTGGTTACGGATGAAGCAATTAATACGGAAGAAATTGAAGAAAATGGAATGCTTGATGATCAATTGATTGATTTTTCCGAATAGTTAATGCGAAGCTAATTAAGATATATAAAAATTCCGAAGATTGTATTGCCAATGTTCGGAATTTTTGTATGCTAAAGAAAATTCAGCTACTTTTGAGATTATCTTGACAAATCTAAGTCTTATCTTTATTATAAAAATTCAAAATTTTAATTTTTAATTTAATTAATATAATTATGGTAGAAAAAAGTAATGCATATCGACTGTTAGACAGTAAGTTATGCAAGTATTTCAAAAAGCAAAGTGATAAGTGGGATCCTAACAAACATTGGCGTTGGCCATCAATTTGTTACACTTTGGCACATAAGTGCGCTTATCTTGATTGTGAACACTATTTGACAGGATGTTATTCTTGGCGTGGGTTGTTTCATGATTTCAGCAAGCCGTTTATGTATATGTTTCCTTGGTTGAACGAAGATGAAATTCAGCGCAGACATCGCAGTCGTACCCCTCACCATGTGGAATCGGAAATGTTTTGTTCTATTCCTCATCTGGTTGAGATGTATATTGACTGGGAGTGTGCTTTTTTGACCAAGCCGGATAAACCGTTGAATGCGTTTGGAACATTAATCCATTTTTATCCGGAATATATAAGATACATGTTGCCAGTGTGTTTGGCTCTTAATGTAAAGTCTGTCAGTTCCGATGTTTGGCTGCATTCTTGGCATGAACTATATAAGGATGAGAATAAGAATGCTAAAGTTTTTGGTGATGTATTGGATGTGCTAAAACGTATTTCTAATACATATTTTTCACAAGAATGGGCTTTGAAAGTTAAGAAGCAGTATGATTTAGGAAAAAGTATTACTCAATTTAATCCTGAAGAAATTTTTATGCTGACCATATTGTGGCATAGCGAAAAAATGAATTTTGAGATTGATTATAATTTGGTGGACGGTGTTGTTGACCAAGTTTATAATGAAATGAAAACTCATTCATCTTTTACTCATTCAGAAACATCAAAAGTTTTACTTCATACTTCGGAGATAAAACAGTCTACTTATCGTGCGTAACAACAAAAAACTCCTGTCGTCTTTGGACTTCAGGAGTTTTTTGTTTTATTTTATCTGTTGTGAGTAGTTGAAGATATTAAAAATGGATGTTTTGTATTACGTTGATGTAAACGTATTAATCTCTCATTGAATTCCTTTGCAATTTTCATTCCTGCAGTGGGTTCTTTAAGAGTAGCATTTTTTAGATTGGTATCAATTTGTTGAATTTCAACTGCTTGAGGCCTCTCTTCTACAACCACGGCATCTTCTATATAAGAAGCGTCCTTCCTTGGTTTAGGTGCAGTAGTTTGCTGTGCATCTTTTTTTCTTAATTCTTCAATTTCTTTTCTTAAAAGCATAATTTGTGTAAACATTATAGCAACTAGTTCTTTGGATAATGTACCATTATCGATTGCCGGATGTTGTTCAATATTGTTAGTAATATCTGTAACCGTATCGGCAACATCGTGATTGGCATTTTTGTTTTCCGTTACATCTTTTAATACCTGTACTTCTTGAGGTAATAATGTTGGATGTTTATTGGCAATGTTATCAGCTGTTTGAGCAATAGAGTTCAATGTTACCGGTGTATTATCTTCTTGTTTAGCATTTTCAGATAATGTTTCCATTGCGGTTTGAGCTGTTTCTTCTGATTTTTCGGCTTGTTGTTGTAATTTTTTATTTTTAATTAAAGCTATTTTTTCATTTATTTCAGTTTTTTCTTCTTGTTTAGGGGCAAATATGTCTTGATAATTTTCTGTTCCCTCTTGTCGTCCTCTCACCGGATGACCATTTTCATAATCCAAGGAGGAAATTACTTTTCCGTCTTTACCGTAATTAGTGATATTAGCAACAGTTCCATCGGCATTATAACTGGTTGTTGATTGCGGAATTCCTTCTTTATCTCGGCGGGTAATCATAGCAATCTTGTCACCATTATAACTGACATCGTCATTTTCGTTTAATTTTAAGGAAACTGTTTTTTTACCATTTTCATCATATTGTTCAATTGATGATATATATGAATCAGCTTCACCTTCCTGATGATAAGTTTTATCATCAAATGATGTTTTTTTTCCACTTTTTTTATGCTTTTGTTTATAGGTAGTAATGGAAGCTAACTTTCCGTTATCATGATAAGTGGTATGAGAAGTTGTCACATACATGCCCGTTGTTTCATCAAGTATTGATTGTTTGTCGTTTATTTGAACTTTATGTGTAACAGATGATATTTTTCCATTGCTATTATATTGAGTTTCAATAATTTCCTCTGAGCCACCAAAAATTCTATCGCCTTTTTTATGTTTTATAACTGAAGACAAATAACCATCTTGAAAGTTAACTTGATCATCTTTATTTAGGGCAATACTAGTAGTGACTTGTCCTTTATCATCATATAAAGTTACTGTTCTATTTTCACTTATCAGATTTTTCTTTTCAATAGCTGCGACTTGCCCATTTCGATAAGTGACATTTGTATTGCGGTCAATTTTTTCAACAAACATAACATTGCCATTTTGGTCATACTGTGTTAATGTATTCTGCAACTTATCTATTGTGGTAGCAATTTTGCCATTTTCGTAATACGTTTCTGAACTA
>JAFTNB010000205.1 GCA_017452115.1 Alphaproteobacteria bacterium | reverse complement strand
TATTCGTCCACAGCTAGCCGAAAATATGGGCATGACCGCTCGTGCCATGATGAATTGCGGATTATATGATTTACGCCTTGTTTCTCCACGCGAAGACCACCTTTCTGCCAAAGCCGTTTCTGCCTCATCTGGAGCAGAAAAAATTCTGCATACGGCTCAAATCTATCCCTCCACCCAAGATGCTATTGCTGATTTACAACAAGTATATGCGACTACAGCACGGCAACGCCATCAAATCAAAACCGTGTATTCAGCCGAAAAAGCTGCCCAAACCATGACACAATCACTACACCACAATCTAAAATGCGGATTAATGTTTGGTCCTGAAAGAACTGGTTTAGAAAATGATGATATAAGTTTATGCAATGCAATTATAAACATCCCGCTCAATCCTGAACATTGCTCTTTAAATTTATCTCAAGCGGTACTTTTAGTCGGATATGAATTTTACAAACAAACCATAAATATTCCTGACGAGCAATTCATTACCAATGACACACAAATTGCCAGTAAAGACAAGTTGCAACATTTTTACAATTTTATGGAAAAACAACTGGAAAACAACCGTCTTTTCAATTTAGATGAGAAAAAACCACGCATGCTGCGAAATTTCCGCAATATTTTTTCTCGTCGTGATTTAACAGAACAAGAATTAAATACTTTATATGGTATTATTAATTATCTTTCCTCTCCTCGTTAAAAATTAAACTTTGCGATTATATCTTTACTAAATTTTGAGATTTCAAGAATAGAATAAATTAGTATTTTTATAATCTGAAAGGAGTTTAATTGATGCAGACAACCGATTTGGTACACGCCTCCCGTATAATATTCGGCATGGATCCGATGCTCTTATCTTCGGCAATTCTGATTGTCAGCTATATTATATTATTTACCGAAAAATTAAATCGAGCTGTTGTCGCTTTGCTTGGTGCTGCTGTTATGATACTCAGCGGTATTTTAAGTCAGGAAAAAGCACTGGAAGGAATTGACTTCAACACTCTTGCCTTGCTGATTGGCATGATGACCATTGTTGGTATTTCTGAAAAATCCGGAATGTTTCAATATGTAGCAGTCTGGTCGGCACAAAAAGTACGAGCTAACCCACGAGGAATATTAGTTGTATTAGCTTTAGTAACTGCAATATTTTCTGCTGTATTAGATAATGTTACTACAGTATTATTAATTGTACCAGTAACATTTCAAATTACTCGTAAACTAAAAATCAATCCCTATCCTTACTTAATTGTAGAGATTTTTGCATCCAATATTGGTGGAACAGCAACCTTAATAGGAGATCCTCCTAACATTCTGATTGGTTCTGCCTTAGGCTTATCTTTTATGGACTTTGTATACGAGTTAACCCCCGTCGTTGCCATTACCATGATAGTATTAATTGCCGCTTTTGATTGTCTATGGGGGCAAAGAATGATTACCAGCGATAAAAATAAAGCTGCAGTAATGAAAATAAAAGCCATTGATGCTATCACAGATTGGCAATTGTTATACAAATCCCTTGGCGTATTAATCGCAACAATTATTGGTTTCATCTGTGCCGAACACCTACATATAGCAAATGGAACAATTGCTATGTTTGGTGCTTCAATACTTTTACTTCTTCATACCATTGGAAATTCTCACAATGATAGAGAACATAAAGTTGAAGAAGCATTTAGCCTTGTCGATTGGACCACTATATTTTTCTTTGCCGGATTATTTGCAATAGTATACGGCTTAGAAGTTTCTGGTGTCTTGGAAGTTATGGGTAACAAATTCATTGAATATACCGATGGCAGTATCGAAAAAGCTACTATGTTAGTTATTTGGATTTCCGCTTTTGTTTCTGCCGCTATTGATAATATTCCTTTTGTCGCTACCATGATTCCAATGATAAAATCTATGGAGGAATCCATGGGCGGCCGAGAAGCCATGATGCCGGTATGGTGGGCACTTTCACTCGGAGCCTGCTATGGTGGGAATGGTTCTCTCATTGCTGCTTCTGCCAACGTAATTGTCGGTGGTATGGCTCAAAGAGAAGGACATCCGATTAGTTTTTTAGGCTTTTTAAAATGGTCTGTTCCAACTATGATAATAACAGTCGGAATAGCAGCATTGTACTTACATATAAGACATTTTATGTAATCATAAGCCGAAGCCTAAAAACTTCGGCTTTTTTATAAAAATATATTTTAACACTTAATTAAACATCATCATGATACTCTTGTTCGGTAAAAAACAATTAATAGAGGACAAATAAACATGCATACAGCAGATATGGCAGCCGCGATTCCTTCCATTATTTGGGGAATGGATGCCAAACTTTTGGCAACCGCGATTGTTATTATTTCCTACGTGATTTTGTTTACCGAAAAAGTAAACCGAGCCATTGTAGCCTTACTTGGTGCCGCAGTAATGATTTTCGCCGGCATTTTAACTCAAAAAACTGCTCTTCAAGGAGTTGATTTCAATACTCTTGCTTTGCTTATTGGTATGATGACTATTGTCGGTATTTCTGAAAAGTCTGGTATGTTCCAATACGTAGCAGTCTGGGGAGCAAAAAAAGTTCGTGCCAATCCACGAGGATTATTGGTCGTTTTGGCAACTGTAACCGCCGTATTTTCAGCATTTTTGGACAATGTAACTACCGTATTGCTGATTGCTCCGGTTACTTTCCAAATCACCCGCAAACTAAAAATCAACCCCTACCCTTATTTGATTATCGAAATTTTCGCTTCCAATATCGGCGGAACATCAACTCTTATTGGTGATCCTCCAAACATTTTAATTGGCTCTGCTCTCGGTCTATCTTTTATGGATTTCGTATACGAATTAGCCCCTGTCGTTACCATTACTATGATTGTAATGATTCTCGGGTTTGATATTATCTGGGGACGCCGCCTTATTACCACTGAAAAAAATAAAAAAGCAGTAATGGCAATTAATGAAATTGATTGTATTACCGATTGGAAATTATTGTTCAAATCTCTCATCGTGCTAGGTTGCGTAATCTTTGGCTTTGTAAATGCAGAACGTTTCCATATTGATAATGGTACTATTGCAATGCTTGGTGCTGCTGTTTTACTCTTACTCTATACTTGGGGGGAAGAACACAGCGAAAGAGAACACAAAGTTGAAGCAACTTTAGGTAACGTAGACTGGACAACTATCTTTTTCTTCACCGGTTTATTCATGATTGTATATGGTTTGGAAGTAACCGGTGTATTAGCCATGCTTGGACAAAAGTTTGTTGAAATCACCGAGGGTAGCATCGAAAAAACAGCTATGCTAATTCTCTGGGCCTCTGCTATTGTATCTAGTGCCATAGATAATATTCCATTCGTAGCCACGATGATTCCAATGCTTAAGGCAATGGAAGAATCTATGGGGGGACGTGAAGCTATGATGCCGGTATGGTGGGCTCTATCACTCGGTGCATGTTTTGGCGGTAACGGTACCTTAATTGGAGCATCTGCCAATGTGATTGTTGCTGGTATGGCTCAACGTGAAGGACACCCAATTAGCTTTATCGGATTTTTGAAATGGTCTATTCCGGTTATGCTGTTGTCTGTTGCCATCAGTGCAATATACTTACAACTAAGATTCTTCATGTAAGTAGAATAAACAATAGATATCCCCGAGTAAACTCGGGGTTCTATTAAGGATACAAACCTTCGGTTTGACCACGTTCGTTGGCGTGGAGACGGTATCTAACGATACCTTTGCATTCAGCCCCCGATAAATCGGGGGTTTTCTGTAAGGAATTTAATAAAAAAATAGCCGTTATTAGAACTGCTATTTTTTTACTTAATTGTATTTACATTTTTTTGCCGCGTAACAACATCATTTTAGATATCATTACATTACTTGTTGTATTTACATTAGTATTAAATTGTTGGGGATTTTGAACTGAAGTTCCAGATTTATCAAGCCCTCTCAAACGAGCAATTTTCATTTCCATACTTTCAGTTATAACCGCCGCAGAATTCTCCTCATTTTCTATTGTTTTATTTTCTTTTTCCATATATTCTGTTTGCTTTTGGTCTTCAAATCTAAAGATATCATCATCAAAAACCGTTGTTCTAAATTGTACATTTGAATCTGTAGTTTCTAAAAATTCTTTACCTAAATTCATCATTTTGGGTAAAGGACCTTTATCATCGACTAAATCCTCAACAACATTTTCCACAGCATCAAACATCATTTTTCCACGTTCGACACCAACATTTTTAACCACTTTTTCCATTCTTTTAATCGTATTATTTTTCACACCAACATCAATACCATTCTCAAATTCTTCTCCGTTTATAATAACTTTATTTTGATCTACTATTCTATTCTCCGTTATCAAAGGTGAAACTTGCATTCCCATATCGCTTATAACAGTAGTATTCGTCTCTCCATCTTTATTTTTTTTCAAAGAAGAACTCCGAACACCAACTCCCATTAAATTTGCACTAAAAGATACACCATCACCTCTTGCATATTCAGTTCCATCAGCATTTTTTAAATCTTTTTCTGTCTTGTAACCACCATTCACACCTCTTATTCCTACACCTGCATTAGCTTCAAAAGAGGAGCTAATTTCACTTCTTTTCCCCCCAGCATCAACTTGTACCATTTTATCATTTAACTCCACTCCAGCATAAACATTGCTACCACTAATCCCAACAGCACCACCAAAGCCTTTTGTATGACTATTTCCATCTTTATCTAATTCAGTATTTTCTACTCTTGCTCCAACTGCAACATTAAACAAACCTACACTACCACCAATCTCCGTCATATTGATAGTTGTATTGCCATCATCATCATTTTTTGTATTAGTTACACTTTTTTTACCTTGAAACCCCAGTAAAGGATTAAAAAAAACATCTTGTTCTTTTTTTGTAATGGAAATACCCTCTGTATCACCATCAACTCTAACCTTTAAAGATTCTTTTTCGTATAATAACCCCGAAGTGTCTACATTTGTAGTTGATTGAGAACCTTTCAATTCCACAACATCATCTCTGTAATTTAAAATAAATTTAGCTTTTTCAACAAATTTACTATAAGCATCTTTATCAGACCTTCGCATTGAAATAGTTAAGAACTCTTCCCCATCTTCTTTTTCTTTAACTTTTATCTTCTCTTTATGAATTCCATCTTCCAAACTATGATTACGTTCTTTGTAAATATATCCATCATCTCTAACTTTAAATTTAACTTTCTCATAGTACCCTTCTTCGTTTCGATCCTTCAATACGCCTTTAACCAGTTTACCATCACTATATTTTAATTTAATAATATCTCCGTTTTCCCCTTTCCATAAGATATTACCGTTTTTTTCTCTTTCTAATGTTTTGAAGATTTCTTCTCTTTGTTCTTCATCATAATTTTCATAAATGAACTTCAAAGCATTTTCTTCAACTATCTCCGGATATCCTTTATCTATAGGAACTGCCTTTTCAATCAACTCTTCTGCTACTTCATTTAACTCTTGTCGTTTTTCATCTTTATCATCTTCATTCATAACAATATTCCTCCTAGCTAGCTCACTCACTAAATAGAGAAATTATACCATAAAAATACCCTTTTGACAATAAGAAACAACGATGTAAGTTCACACAACTTTTTTATCTAAATCAACAATCCGGAAATCCGCACTACCAAATTTTTGATTGTTTCTACTCTGGTCACATAGCTTTCTAAATTACGCTCAACAAACAGCTTCTGATCAGGTCGTAATTTAATCGCTCCAAAAGAACGAGCAATTAAATCAAGTAGTTTTTCCGGAGCCGCAAAAGTATTATTTTTAAACGCTAATAACACACCTTTAGCACCAGCATCAATTTTATCAATATTCGCTTTTTTGCATAAAATTTTTATCTCTACGGTTTTCAACAAATTATCAACTTCATCTGGAAGCTTTCCAAATCTATCAACCAATTCTTCCCGCATCTCATCAAGACCGTCTTTATCAGAAATTTCACCAATACGCTTATATAATCCCAAACGCACCCCCAAATCACGAACATAAGTTTCTGGTATCATAATCGGAATTCCGGTAGTAATCTGCGGCACCCATTCTTCTTGAGTTAAATTTTCAGAATTAAACTCTCCTGATTTCAGCTTACGAATTTCTTCTTCAAGCATATGTTCATATAAAGCAATTCCAACTTCTTTAATATGTCCGGATTGTTCTTCTCCAAGGATATTACCACTACCTCGAATATCCATATCATGACTAGCCAACGAAAACCCAGCACCTAATGTATCTAGAGCTTGAAGAATATTTAATCTGCGTTCGGCAATTGGCTTCAGATGTTTTTGCTTTGGAACAGTAAAATAACAATATCCTCGTATTTTTCCTCGTCCTATACGCCCGCGTAATTGATAAAGTTGTGCCAAACCGAACATATCTGCTCGATACACAATCATTGTATTCACACTCGGCATATCAATACCAGATTCAATAATCGTAGTAGAAAGCAAGACATCTGCTTTGCCATCAGCAAAATCATTCATTACATTTTCCAGTTGTTTTACCGGCATCTGCCCGTGCGCTACAGTAATTCGAATATCAGGAACCAGTTCACATAAAGCTTTTTCTACTCCAAAAATATCAGACATACGAGGACATACAAAGAATACTTGCCCTCCTCGATATTTCTCACGATATATTGCTTCCTTAATCATCACTCCGTCAAACGGCATTACGAATGTTCTTGCCGCCAATCTATCAACCGGCGGAGTGGCGATAATACTTAATTGTTTAACACCGGTTAATGAAAGTTGCAGTGTTCGAGGAATTGGAGTTGCTGTCAAAGTCAATACATGCACATCAGATTTAAATTGTTTTAGCTTTTCCTTATGAGCCACGCCGAAATGCTGTTCTTCATCAATAATCAACAACCCCAAATTACAAAATTTAATATCTTTAGCCAGCAAAGCATGTGTTCCGATAACAATCTCCACTGCCCCGTCAGCCAGCCCTTTTTTGGTTTCTTCCGCTTCTTTAGGTGTAACTAAACGTGACAACATTTTTACCCGAACAGGAAAACCTTCTAAACGTTTTTTGAAGTTATAATAATGCTGGCGTGCTAACAAAGTTGTCGGTACAATCAATGCAACTTGTGCACCGGATGATGCAACAGCAAAAGCGGCCCGCAAAGCGACTTCAGTTTTTCCAAATCCCACATCACCACATACCAGCCTGTCCATTGGAATTCCGCAGTTTAAATCCTGCAAAACCTCTGTAATTGCATTTAATTGATCATCAGTTTCACTATAAGGAAACTTAGAGCAAAATTCATCATACAAACCTTGAGGCGGCATAAAAACATCTGCCTTTTTCAATTGTCTTTCCGCCGCTATTCTGATTAGTTTTTCTGCAATATCCCGAATACGTTGCTTTACTTTAGCCTTTTTAGCTTGCCAAGCAGCACCACCGATTGTATCCAGTTGAATATTATCATCCTCAACACCATAACGAGAAATCACATCAATATTTTCCACCGGAACAAACAATTTAGCATCATTTGCATATAAAATTTTCAAACAATCATGAGGTGCTCCACCGGCTGTAATATTCTCCAATCCCAAAAATTTTCCGATACCATGTTCGATATGAACAACTAATTCTCCAACTGATAAAGAAGACACATCGGCAATAAAATCCTTAGATGTAACTTTTTTACCTATTCTGCGATGGCGGCGCTCCCCTAAAATATCTTGTTCTGATATCAAACACCATTCTTCATTTTTAAAGCCATGCGGTAAATTTCCGACCACCAAAACAATTTTATTTTTAGCCTTATTTACTGCTTCATTCCAATTTTCAGCAAAAGTTATATCGCTAATACCGTATTCATTCATCAAAGAGAACAGACGTTCGCGAGAACCTTCACTATAAGCAAAAATAATACGTTTCAGTTTTTTATATTCAGTCAAATAATTCTTAAGTTCTTCATAAACCTTTCCGGCATTTATATTTTTATTAAAAGAAAAATCCCGAGATGGAATTCCCCCTGCATTTATAACCTTATCATCAGAGGGAATACTCATTTGTGAAAAAACAACTAATTTTCGTGTTTTTAAAACATTATCAAACTGCTCCGAACGCAAATATAATAACTCCGGATTTACAGGACGATAAATATCAACTTCCGTCATTGATTTAATATCCAAAGCTTCAAGTCGTGCTTTATAATAATCAGCAATACTTTACGCTTTTGCTTTTAATGATTCTTCAATATTTTTACAGCAAATCACATAAGATTATGGCAAATAATCAAATAATGTTGGCAAAGTATCTTCATAAAAAAACGGCAACCAATTTTCCATTCCCATGTATTTACGACCGGCAGAAATTGCCTCATAAATTTCATCATCTTTAAAAGCCGCCCCAAAAGCTTCACGATATTTGCTCCGAAACGTTTTAACCGTATTTGTATCTAAAATTGCTTCACTCATTACCTTAAAGCAATAAGATTTAATTTCTCCACTGGTACGTTGACTCATCACGTCAAAAGTTCTGATGCGTTCAACTTCATCATCAAACAAATCAATACGCAAAGGTTCATTAGTCCCCACCGGAAAAATATCAATTATATCTCCTCTAACAGCATATTCTCCCGGTTCCATTACTTGTGCTACCCGATTATATCCATTAATCGCCGCATAGTGTAAAAAATCATTAAAATCTAATTTTTTACCGACACAAATTTCCTTAAAAGAATTTCGAAAAATTTTTGCCGGTGGCAGTTTTTGCAATACTGCTCCAACACTTGTTACAATTACTCTTGTTTGCTTGGAATTAGGATACATTACCAATTCAGACAAGGTTTCAATACGCTGTGAAACAATAGATACATTAGGAGAAACTCTATCATAAGGAACCGTATCCCATGCCGGAAAACGCAATACCTTAAGTTGTGGCGCTATAAATTCTAACAAATCGCCCACTCGCGCCAATTCATTACCATCAGAAACAATATAAAGTATATCGGATTTAGCATTTTTTGCCAATCCGCCTATTAAAAAAGCATCATATCCTTCCGGAACAGAAGAAACAGTATAACCCAACAATTTTTCAATATCGTCAAACATATCAAAACTTATAATCAATCTCATAAAAAAAGTAAAGACCGAATAACAACATAAAAATACTTTTATTTTTAGAAAAAAGGAT
>JAFTNB010000204.1 GCA_017452115.1 Alphaproteobacteria bacterium | reverse complement strand
TATATTAAATAATGGTAAATGTAATATTATTGATTATAAAACGGGAAGAGCTAAAAGTGAAACTGAAGTTCGCGGTGGGTATGCTCCTCAACTTCCAATAGAAGGCTTGATTGCCAGAAATGGTGGTTTTGAAGGAATTTCAAAAACAGAAATTGAAAAATTGATATATTGGCAGCTTAATAATAAAGAAACAATTATAGAAAAAAATATGATAGAATTATTGGATAAAACTTATGCTCAGATACAGCGTATTGCTAATTTATTTGAATTTGAAACTACACCTTATTTGAGTTGTCCGAATCCCTGTAAGGCTCCGAAATATTCTGATTATGACCATTTGGCGCGAATAAGAGAATGGTCGGTAGTAGGAGATGAGGAATGAATGAAACTGTAAAGCAAGAACGTGAAAGATGCGGTAAGAAAGCAACGGAACAGCAACGTAAAGCTTCGAATCCATTAAAATCCGTTTGGGTTCAAGCTTCTGCCGGAACCGGAAAAACAAAAGTTTTATCAGATAGAGTTCTGAGAATTTTACTTTATGACGATAATCCTCGTCCGGAACGTATTCTATGTTTGACTTATACAAAAGCAGCTGCGGTAGAAATGAATCAGCGTATTTCTAAAAAGCTGAGTGAATGGGCTGTAATGGATAAGCAAAGTTTGGATGAAGAATTAATTTCACTTTTAGGTGTTTTGCCACAAAATATAAATGATTTAGAAAAACTGGAGGCTAAAGCAAGACGTTTATTTGCAATTTTACTCGATACTCCGGGTGGTGTTAAAATTCAGACAATTCATAGTTTTTGTCAGGAAATATTAAAAAGATTTCCTTTGGAAGCTCATATATCACCATATTTTGAGATTATGGATGATAGGAGTATGTCAGAAGCATTGGTTGATATTCGAAAACAAATGCTAAGAGAGATAGAGCTTTATCCTGACAGTCCTTTAGGGCAATCTTTGGCATATTTGATTGCTAATGTTAATGAATTTTCTTTTCCTAAAATTTTGCAAGCGATTACCGAATCCAGAAATAAAATTGTCGGATTGTTTCGTAAATATAAAAAACCGGAAGCGATTATTACGGAATTATCACGTAGAATAGGAATAGATGCTGAAGTAACAGAAGAGCAATTATTGCATGAATTTGTTGCTGAAGTAGATTTTAAGACTTTATCTAAAGTTGAACAAGCTTGGTTATATGGGGCAGAAAAAGGAAAATCTTCGGATAAAAGTAAAGCTGATAAGATGGGCTATATTTTGAAGAGCCGAGATGTGGTTAACAATTTCAATAAATATAAGTCATGTTTTTTAACTGCGGAAAATAAACCATTTGCAGATAAAAATTTTGCGACCAAAGAAGTTGTGGAATTTTATCCGGATATTATTGACATCTGTAGAAATGAGGCTTTTCGGCTTGAAAAACTAATGAAAAGAATGGCAGAGCTAAGGTTATTGTTATCAACAAAATCAGTACTGTATTTGGCGCAAGAATTAATTGAACGTTATAATCAATTTAAAATTTTACATTCTAGGCTTGATTATGAAGATTTAATTGTTTTAACAAAAGATTTACTGGATGCTCCGCAAGTTCCGCAATGGGTGATGTTTAAGCTTGATGGAGGAATCGATAATATTTTGATTGATGAAGCACAAGATACATCTCCCAATCAATGGGCACTTGTAAAAGCGCTTACTTCCGGTTTTTTTGAAGATGTTGGCGCCGGTGAAAAAATTCGTACAATTTTTGCTGTGGGGGATAAAAAACAGTCAATATATAGTTTTCAAGGTGCAGAGCCTAAAGAATTTGAGCGAATGCGGAAATATTTTGCAGAAATGTTAAGTGAAACGGATGTTTTTGATACCGTTAATTTGGAAGTATCTTTTCGTTCTACGGCAGCGGTACTTGATATGGTTAATGTGGTATTTTCCGATGAATTGACTAAAAGGGGAGTGGTAATGGAAGATGAAGATATTACACATCTTCCTTATCGTATTGGTGAAGCTGGTAAAATTGAATTTTGGCCGGTATTTGAACCAATAAAAGAAGAAATTTCTACGGAGTTTTCTTTGCCGACAGAGCGCGCAAATACTGAAACAGCGCAAGCAAGATTAGCTAAAGCAATAGCACAAAAAATTTATGATATGGTGGAGAATAAAGAGGAATTAATTTCGCAAAAACGTCCACTTTGTTATAAAGATTTTTTAATTTTAGTTCAAAGAAGAAATAGTTTTGTTGAGGATGTTGTACGAGCGTGTAAAAATGTCGGAGTATCAATTGCCGGTGTTGATAAAATTAAGCTGTCCGAACAAATAGCTGTTCAAGATTTAATTTCTTTGGGGCGATTTTTACTATTGCCTAGTGATGATTTATCTTTGGCAGAAGTGTTGAAATCTCCGTTGTTTGGTTTGAATGATGATGATTTGATAGCTATTTGCTGTGAAAGGGGAGCCAAAACGGTTTGGAGTAGTTTGTCCGGTAATTCCAATTATAATGAAATTTATAAAATCCTACAGAATTTATGTAATTTAGCTGAAAAAGTTCGCCCATTTGAATTGTATTCATATGTTTTAAATAAACTTAAAGGACGACAAAAATTTATTGCTAGGTTGGGGTATGAGGCGGAAGATGGAATCGATGAATTTGTTAATCTTACCCTTAATTTTGAACAAGAGCATATACCTGATTTACAAGGTTTTATTGATTGGATGCTTAATGATGATGTAGAAATTAAACGTGAGTTAGAACAAAGCGATGCTGATGCTGTTCGTTTAATGACGGTTCATGGATCTAAAGGTTTACAAGCTCCGGTTGTGATTTTACCTGATTTAGTTCGAGTTCCCAAAATCAATAATGAAGCAAAAATGCTATGGGATGACATTTTTTTCTATCCATTAGGCAGTAATGATTATAATGATGAGTGTTTGCAAATTCGTAGTAAAGAACGTGCAGAGGCTTTAGAAGAATATCGCCGTTTGTTATATGTAGCATTAACTCGTGCTGAAGATAGATTATGTTTGTGCGGTTATTATAATGGGGACAGAAGTAAACCCAAGGATGAATCTTGGTACAAGATTTGTGAAAAAAATATGAAAAAGATTGGGCAAGAAAATAGTAGAGGAGTGATTGAATCTTTTTCTAATCAACAAATTGAACCCAAAATTAAAAATAAAAAAGATAATATAGCTGGATGTGAATTACCCGATTGGGATTGGATTTATAAAGAAGCTCCGGTTGAAGGGGCATTGGCAAAACCGTTGGCTCCATCAAAATTGGAAGAAGATGACGAGCCGTCTTTGTTTTCACCACTGGGGGAAACTAATGAAAATCGGTATCGAAGAGGATTGATTATACATAAGTTATTGCAATTTTTGCCAGATGTGAAATGTGATGATGTGGAAAATATTATTTTTGAATTTCTTGCTAAAAATGCTCCGGAT
>JAFTNB010000203.1 GCA_017452115.1 Alphaproteobacteria bacterium | reverse complement strand
TGCTATTTTTTTGCTGTTTACAAGGATAAAAAAAGATGATAAATAGACGTAAAACTCGCAAAATTATGATTGGTAATGTAGCTGTCGGCGGAGATGCTCCGATTAGTGTTCAATCTATGACCAATACATTGACAGCGGATGCAAAGGCAACAATTGAGCAAATTCGCCGTCAAGAGGCTGTAGGATGTGATATAACACGTTGCTCTTGTCCGGATGAAGCTTCTGCTTTAGCTTTGAAAGAGATTACAAAAGCTGTAAATATTCCCGTTGTAGCCGATATCCATTTCGACTATCGTTTAGGAATTTTAGCCGCTGAAAATGGAGCTGCTTGTCTGCGTATTAATCCCGGAAATATAGGTAGTGCAGAAAGGGTAAAAGAAGTTGTTAAAGCAGCTAAAGCTAATAATTGTGCGATTCGCATTGGTGTTAATGGCGGTTCTCTTGATAAAAAACTTTTGGAAAAATATGGTGAACCTTGTGCCGATGCTTTGGTTGAAAGTGCTTTAGAACAAGCAAAAATGTTGGAAGATAATGATTTCCGTGAATTTAAAATTAGTGTGAAGTCATCAAATACTCCCATGATGATAGATGCCTACACCAAACTTTCTGCTGCTTGTGATTATCCGTTGCATTTGGGAGTTACCGAAGCAGGTGGATTGCGTGCCGGTACTGTAAAGTCTGCATTGGGAATTGGTTCTCTGCTGATGCGTGGAATTGGTGATACGATGCGTGTATCTCTGACGGCTGATGTTGAAGAAGAAATCAAAGCCGGTTATGAGATTTTAAAGACTTTGGATTTGCGTCATCGTGGGGTTAGAATTATTTCTTGTCCTACTTGTGCGCGCCGTGGTTATGATGTGCAAAAGACGGTCGAAGAATTGGAAAAACGTTTGTCACACGTTAGTCAAAATTTAACCTTGGCGGTTATGGGCTGTGTGGTTAATGGACCAGGGGAAGCCGCACACGCCGATTTTGGCATTTGTGGTGGAAAAGGTGACGAAAATATGATATTTATTGGCGGCAAACCAGCCTATAAAGTTAAAAATGAAAATATTATTGATGAGTTGATAAAACTTGTTGAAACAAAAATTGCATAATAATTTTAGGATGAATAAATGAGTAAAATGCAAAATGTCCGCGGTACTTATGACCTTTATGGTGAAGCTAAACGGAAAATGAAAAAGGTTATTTCTGCAGCAAGCACTGTGGTTGAAAAATATGGATTTGAAGAAATTGAAACACCTATTTTTGAGTTTACGGAAGTATTTGCCCGTAATCTTGGCGATACTTCTGATATTGTAACCAAGGAAATGTATTGTTTTGAGGATAGGGGCGGTGAGAGTCTGACACTGCGTCCGGAAGGTACTGCCGGAGTTGTTCGTTCTTTTATTTCGGAAGGTATGCAACAAAATTTACCTGTAAAACTATATTATTCCGGTCCGATGTTTCGTTATGAACGCCCACAAAAGGGACGTCAGCGTCAGTTTACTCAATTTGGTGTCGAACTTTTAGGAGTTGAAACTCCGCAAGCGGATATTGAAGTTATTTCCATGGCTTATGAATTTATTGAAAGTTTAGGCTTGCAAGGTAATGTTGTGGTCGAGATTAACTCTCTCGGAGATAATGAAAGTCGTAACGCCTATCGTAAACAATTAGTTGCTTACTTAAAAGAACACTATGATGAACTTTCTGAAGATAGCAAAGCACGTTTGGAGAGAAATCCGCTGCGTGTGCTCGATTCTAAAGAAGAATGTGATAAAAATGTAGTTGCCAATGCTCCTTTGTATCAGGATAGCTTGAACGAAACTTCTCGTCAGTTTTTTCAAGCTGTACTCAAAGGCTTAGATTTGCTGGGGATTAAATACCGTGTAAACAATCGTTTAGTTCGTGGCTTGGATTATTATTCACATACTGTTTTTGAATTAGTTACAGACAAACTTGGAGCTCAAGGAACTGTTTTAGCCGGTGGCCGTTATGATGGTTTGGTTGAGCAAATGGGCGGTGGTAAAGTCGCCGGTATCGGTTGGGCTTGCGGTGTGGAACGTTTATCCATGCTGCTTGAAGGCAATGTATCTTTGCCCCGTCCGATTGCTGTAATTCCGGTTGGTGAAGATGTTGCTGATAAGGCATTAGAAGTTTCATATATGTTACGCCGAGCCGGTTATCGTGTAGAACAAAGTTATTCCGGCAATATCAAAAAAAGAATGATAAAAGCTAATAAAGTTAATGCTTATAAAGCAGTGATTATCGGATCTGAAGAAATTGCTGATAACATAGTAACTTTAAAAGATTTGGATAGCGGAGAACAAAAAACAGTTGCGCTTGATAAGTTAATTGAGGAAATAAACTAATGAGTATTAATGAAAAATTGGCCAATGTCGTAAATCGTTATGATGAATTGGAGGCGTTGATTTCAGCCCCCGGTGTTTCTGCGGATGATATGGTCAAAATGAATAAAGAACTTTCGCAGCTTGCTCCGGTTGTTGAAGCTGTAAAAAATTTCAATCGCCGAGAACAAGATATGCAAGATGCCAAATCCATGATGGAAGATACATCTTTGGATAAAGATATGCGCGATATGGCAGAGGCTGAATATTATGAACTCAAAGAAGAATTGCCGGCATTGGAAAAAGAGATTAAAATTTTACTCTTACCTAAAGATGCTGATGATGAAAAGAACGCTATTCTTGAGGTTAGAGCCGGTACAGGTGGTGATGAGGCAGCTCTGTTTGCTGCAGTTTTGTTTGAGATGTATCAAAGATATTCTGTATTGCAAGGATGGAAATTCGAAATACTTGATGCTGACGAAAATGGTCTTGGCGGATATAAACAAGCTTCTGCTAAAATTACCGGTAAAGATGTATTTGCTAAACTTAAATTTGAATCCGGAGCGCACCGTGTGCAACGAGTACCGGTAACTGAATCTCAAGGACGCGTACATACATCGGCTGCTACGGTTGCTGTATTGCCTGAAATTGAAGAAGTGGATTTGTACATCAATCCGGCTGATTTGAAGATTGATGTCTATCGTGCTTCCGGTGCCGGTGGTCAACATGTTAATAGAACGGAATCTGCTGTGCGTATTACCCATATTCCGACTGGTGTTGTAGTTCAGTGCCAAGATGATCGTTCTCAATATAAAAATAAAGAAAAGGCAATGAATCACTTGCGTGCTAAATTATATGACCAACAAAAAGAAAGTATCGATTCGGCTTATTCTGAAAAAAGAAAATTACAGATTGGTAGTGGTGACCGTAGTGAGCGTATCCGCACTTATAATTATCCGCAAGGTCGTGTAACTGATCATCGAATTAATTTAACTTTATACAAGCTGACCGATATTGTTACCGGAGATGCTTTAGGGGAAATTATTGATGCTTTGGTGTCAGAAGACCAAGCTCAAAGACTTTCTGAATTAGATTAAATATAATCCCCTGAAAATTAAAATTCAGGGGATTATATTATTCACGTCTTGCTTTAATTTTTTCTTCCATCAATTTTCCTGCTTCACGAGCTTCAAAATCTTCTATTGCTTTATGATAGAAATAAGAAAAATATTGATACACATGAGCATCATAAGAAGCATAAAAAGCTGCACTTAACATATTCACACCATAAAACAATAAATTCCATATGAATTGCAAGATAATATTACTTTCAAAAAATCCGTAAAGGCTAGCTAAAATTTGTAAAATTATGCTTACCGGCATAATTACAATAATTATTGCAAAAAATAGGCGTGTGGTATTGCCTTGACTCAACTTAAATGCCAGCTTAAATCCTAACTCTTGGTCATCGACGGCAACGGCGGCTAATGCCATTCTTAATCGGACACAGAAAAAAGAAATAACTAGCGTTACAAGTACCGGAATAGTATATAAAGTATATGCATTTTCAGCAGTCTTTATTGCTGCATAATTTAATGCAGCCGAAATAGCTGTAATAATTATTGCAGGAGCTAAAAATATCAAAATAAACATCATATATTTGCACATATAATTCCAGATTTGCTTAAGGTATAAATTATCTTTATCGACATTCTCATTTAGGATAATTTTTCTGCACCAATAAACAGAAATAAAAATTGCCCCCATCCCAGAAAATAACATTGTAATTAATAGATTTAGGTTAAGCATA
>JAFTNB010000202.1 GCA_017452115.1 Alphaproteobacteria bacterium | reverse complement strand
CCTGATACAAATGCCATGCAGCTCACGGATATGAGAGAAGTCAGAGATGATAATTATGCTATCAATATTTGGAATGGAAATGGGCAAGTTTGGGCAGTTACTCCTTATTGTTACCGATTAAATGTAGATGAAAGTACTTTAGACAGATTACAAACAGCAGCTCAAAACAATTTACACGAAGAACATAGTGAAGCCAAAGCCTATTTGAAAATGCCATTATTTGAAGCATTATCTCGTTATGGAAAATTAGGTGGAATGTATCAAACCTCAGACGGAAGAGATATGGAATATGACTTTCGTTATCCTCATGAATGGTTAAATATCTGGAAGATTGCTGCTGATGTTTTACAAAGTAATCCTGCCGATATGCAAAAGTTAGCCACAGAAGTGCAAGAAAGTGTTATGCATCGCCTAAGTTTTGCTAAAGCAGCAAAAGAAATGGGACAGGATTTAAACTTTGTCGCCAAAGTACTTAATGTATCATCACAAACCATTCGCCGTATGGAAGGAAATTTTATTTCTTCCAACCTCAAAACTTATCAAAAATATTCACAAACAGAGATATAAAAATTGTTCAAAAAAATTACTTACATATCAATTAGCTTAGGAAAAATGATGCTTAAAGTTTTGCGTAACTTTAATTATAAAGCATTGTTATTAGGACCGTTTTTTTATTTTTGGTTAGGCATGACAAGACGGGGCGCTTTCTTTTTAACTTGGGCTTGTGTTTGTTGGTTAGGTGCAATTCTATTATGGCAAGACGGATTATACGAACGTTCAATTTTTATGATTATTTTTCCGTTCATTTTTTGCGCTTTTAGAATCAATTTTGATTATAACAAATATTATTCTTATAATTCAAACTATAATCCAGAGGCGCAAACATTATATTACTCAATATCTCTGCCTCGTTTATTTATTTGCTCTGTATTAAGCGGTGGTTTTTATGATATGTATTGGAGTTATCGCCAATGGCAAGCAGTTAAACGTTGTCAATGTGCGAGTATTTCACCTGTATTGCGATCTTTGGCATTATTACTGTTTATATATCCTTTGTTTCGTAAAATATATCATTCAGCAGAGGCTTTGCGATATATTCCTCGTTTTCCTGCAGGATTAGCAGCTTTGACATATATATTTATTACGACTACCGGAAGTGCAGAAAATTATGATACACTTAGTTCTGGAGGTGTTTTTATTATACCCTCTATGTTATGTCTTAGTGCTATTAGTTTATTTCCGGCTCAGAAAGCCATAAATTTTAACAATGCCCGTATTAATGGTGGATTAAAATTTGAACCAATTCGCTGGTATGAAATATTAATTACTATAATTGGAATGTTAATTATGGCAGCATATTTTGTTGGTAATTGGTTTTTATACCGGTATCAAAATCCTAATTTACTATATTAATCGGGGTATTTTCCACATGCGATGTTCAGAATTTAATGTTAATAAAGTTAAAGGACTAAGATGTTTTGAAGAAATTCATCTAAACGGTTATACTATTGCTAAAGGAAAAAAGATTGATGATAAGGATATTGAGTTACTAAAAAAGAATAATATTCATAAGCTTTTTTGTGCAGAAGAAGAACTTAATGATGTTAATTTTCAAATAGCATTGCGGCAATTATGTGCTCAACTATGCGGAGAATCTACGGCTTATTCAATTGGTGATGATGGCATGGCTCGTATAGTAGCTACACAGGATGGCGTTTTTGCATGTTCTGAAGAACGTTGTGCAAAATTCAATCGTTTTTCTGATTTTGCAATGCTTAATACAATTGCTCCATATCAACAAGT
>JAFTNB010000201.1 GCA_017452115.1 Alphaproteobacteria bacterium | reverse complement strand
TCACGGCTTACTTCCAGCAGTTCATAGTAGTCTTTTTTTGTTTCCATCATAGTTCCGTATATACTAAAAATCTGACAAGTTAATTAGTATTTAGGATTTTGTATTTTCAAAGTCAAGCAAATCAATCTTTTTATTATAAAAAAGAATCCCGAAAATATTATATTTTCGGGATTCTAAACTATTTTGAAACGTTATTATTTAACTTCTTCAAAATCAGCATCAACTACTTTATCGTCTTTGGGCTGTTCTGCAGCGGCTTCCGGACCTGCTGCATTTGCACCGGCAGCTTGAGCAGCTTCCGCTTGTTGTTTGTACATAGCTTCACCAAGCTTCATTGAAGCTTGCATTAATGCATCTGTACGATCTTTAATGTTTGCCACATCGTCAGATTCCATTGCCGATTTCAGAGTTTTGATAGCTTCTTCAATTTGAGATTTATCTGCGGCACTGATTTTATCACCGTTTTCTTTAAGTGTTTTTTCGGTGGTATGAATCATAGCTTCGGCATGATTGCGAACTTCTACTAACTCTTTTTTCTTTTTATCAGCTTCAGCATTAGCTTCTGCATCTTTTACCATTTTTTCAATATCAGCATCTGACAAACCGCCGGAAGCCTGAATCCGAATAGCTTGTTCTTTATTTGTAGCTTTATCTTTTGCAGATACATTAACGATACCGTTTGCATCAATATCAAATGTAACTTCAATTTGAGGCATACCGCGTGGTGCCGGTGGAATACCAACCAAATCAAACTGACCGAGAAGCTTATTATCTGCAGCCATTTCACGTTCACCTTGAAATACACGAATGGTAACCGCAGTTTGACCATCATCAGCTGTAGAAAATACTTGAGATTTACGTGTCGGAATAGTTGTGTTTCTGTCAATCAAACGAGTGAATACACCGCCTAAAGTTTCAATACCTAAAGATAATGGAGTAACGTCGAGTAATAATACGTCTTTAACATCACCCATCAATACACCGCCCTGAATTGCTGCACCAACAGCTACAACTTCGTCAGGATTAACACCTTTATGCGGTTCTTTACCAAAGATTTCTTTAACTTTTTCTTGAACTTTTGGCATACGTGTCATGCCGCCTACCAAAATAACTTCGCTAATATCATTTGCTGACAAACCGGCATCAGACAAAGCTTTTTTGCAAGGTTCAATTGTTCTGTCAATCAAATCTTCAACCAAAGATTCGAGTTTTGCACGAGTAAGTTTGATATTCAGATGTTTAGGACCTGTTGCATCTGCAGTAATAAACGGCAAATTAACTTCAGTTTGAGTTGTTGAAGAAAGTTCAATTTTTGCTTTTTCTGCCGCTTCTTTAAGACGTTGCAAAGCTAAACGGTCATTTTTCAAATCAATACCAGATTCTTTTTTAAATTCTTCTGCCAAGAAATTAACGATTCTCTGGTCAAAATCTTCACCGCCGAGGAAAGTATCACCATTGGTAGATTTTACTTCAAATACACCATCCCCGATTTCCAAAATGGAAATATCGAAAGTACCGCCGCCTAAATCATAAACTGCAATTGTGCCGCTGGTTTTTTTATCCAAACCATAAGCCAATGCTGCAGCGGTTGGTTCATTAATAATACGCAAAACTTCAAGACCGGCAATTTTACCGGCATCTTTAGTTGCTTGGCGTTGACTATCATTAAAATATGCCGGAACGGTAATAACAGCTTTTTCTACTTTTTCACCTAAATAACTTTCTGCATATTCCTTAATTTTTTGCAAAACAATTGCGGAAATTTGTGATGGAGCATATTTTTGATCTTTTACTTCTACCCATGCATCGCCATTATCACCGGAAACAATTTTGAATGGTACCAAACTTTTATCTTTTGCTACTTCCGGAGAGTCATAGCGGCGTCCGATTAAACGTTTAATTGCGAAAAGAGTGTTTTCCGGATTCGTAACGGCTTGGCGTTTTGCTGGAAATCCGACTAAACGTTCGTTATCTGTGAACGCAACCATTGAAGGTGTAGTGCGTGCACCTTCGGTATTCTCAAGAACTTTAGCTTCTCCGCCATCCATTACGGCAAAACAAGAGTTGGTTGTTCCAAGGTCAATACCAATAACTTTATTGCTCATATTTTATCACCTTTTATTTGTTATTATTAGTTAATCATATTTTCTGCATATGTATATAGGTAATAAATTTTTTATATGCAACTATTTGCCAATATTTTTTGAAAATTTTTTTATAAATTTTATGGCATTTAATCTGGTTTACTTAGATGTAATTATATACCCATTATTACCATCAGCGGCTGTACTTGCATAACCAAAATCACTTTGATGCGTTGCATGGATTCTAAACAAAGGTTCTCCCTCAACTACCTTATCACCAACTTTTTTCAATAAATCTAGACCAGCTCCGGCATTTTGTGATGCTCCTGCTAAAACCCCGATTTGATTAATTCGGGTGTTATTAATGCTTTCCACATAACCATTAGTTGTTGCTACAATCTCTCTGGTTAGATTTCCAAGTGTCGGTTGCGGCGCTTTGCCTTGAGCGTGAATTATTTTATTGATACTTTCCAAGGCTCTTCCTGAATTGAGTATTTCCTTGGCAACAAAGTATCCTTGCCCACCACGTAATTGAGGATCAAAATCAATAATGCGACCGGCTAAAAATAGAGATTTTTCTCGTAAATCCTGAGGCGCATCATCTTTATTACGTAATACTTTCATTACATCCCGAGCTTCTAATACTGCGCCGATTCCATTCCCGATTGGCTCGCTTCCGTCTGTAATTACGGCATCAATCATAATTCCTGTTTGGTCGCCGACATATTCAATTAATTTACGTAAGCGCATTGCATCTTGAGTATTTTTAATTCGAGAATTAATCCCAACAGGAATATCAATTACTAAATGGGTGATTCCCATAGCTAATTTGATAGCCAGAATAGAAGATACTAAATGTTGTTGCTGTGTAATTCCGATTTGTCTTTCTACAGAAGAAATAAGACGATTGGCAGCCGCAATTTGCAATCCGCTGTGACATACTAATGCCCCACGATTTTCTGAAACTAATTTTTTTAATTTATTTTCATCTAAATCAACATTTGCCAATACGCTCATTGTATCTGCTACTCCAGCACAAGAACTAAGCGAACGAGAAGCAGTTTTAGGAATTGGCAATCCCTATGCCGATACGATGGCTGTGATGATAATATCTGTTTTGTTCCCCGGAATACCCCCTAAACAATGATGGTCGACTACAATTCCTTCATTATCCCAGCTTATCGTTTGTTCTCCGACTAATGCTTCTGTTAGAGCCAATACTTCAGGAGGTGTCATAAATGCTCCCGATGATACTAAAAACGAGGCAATATCCATATTGGAATAACGACGTTCGGTAATATCATTTACAATTGTAGCATATTCATTAGAATTTAAAATATTACCGGATATTTTTCTTTTTATTGAATTAATACTGGGTGGAGGAGGTGTCAGAGCAATAGAAACATTTGTGCCTTCTGGTAATTTAATTTGCTCAAAAGCTTCGTTATTGAGAGCAAGTTGATTCGGAGTTACTAAACTTTCATCATTTACGATATTCAAAAAAGCATAAATAGGTTTGGGACCGCCATGAACTTCTACCTTAGTCATAAATTTAATATCCTCAAGCTTATATGCCACACAATCTTTATGCAGATATACGATATTTTCATTAAAAGAACTAATCGGAAGATGCTTTAGCGTCAACATAGCACACCTATATTTTTACTTAAACTTATCTTAAGAATAATGCTTTTTTATTTAATATTAGTTAATGTCAAAATTAAGCCTCTCATTATAGAGAGGCTTAAGATTATTTTTTTTCAATTGCTAAAGTTGTAATACGTGGTTTTGTATGAGTAAGGATACTAATTACCTTAATTAATTCATTTTTGAGCTGTGAACGTTCGACCACAATATCTACCATTCCGTGCTCTTTTAGATATTCGGCACGCTGAAACCCTTCAGGAAGCTTTTCTCGAATAGTTTGTTCAATTACACGTGCTCCGGCAAAACCGATTACACACCCTTTTTCCGCAATATGTATATCGCCAAGCATTGCAAAAGATGCAGAAACCCCGCCGGTTGTCGGATCTGTTAAAACAGAAATAAAGGGTAGTCCTTTTTCTTTTACCATATTGATTGCAGCGGTTGTTCTTGCCATCTGCATCAAAGATAAGATACCTTCTTGCATACGTGCACCACCTGATGCTGTAACTGTAATCAGAGGATAATTACCTTTCATGGCAATTTCTGCCGCTTTAACAATTCCTTCACCTACGGCAGTTCCCATAGAACCTCCCATAAAAGAGAAATCCATTGCGGCAACCACACAATTAATTCCGCCGATTTCACCTTATGCAACTTTAATTGCATCATTATTTCCTGTAGATTTACGATATGCTCTTAACCTGTCTGTATATCTTTTGGAATCTTTAAAATTCAACGGATCTTCTTTTGTACGAGGAAGTGCAACCTCATTATATTCACCATTATCAAAAAGCATTTTTAGACGTTTATCAATATATAAACGCAAATGATGGCCGCATTTAGTGCAAACATAATTGCTTTTTTTTAGTTCTTTAGAGAACAACATTTGCCCACAGTTAGGACACTTAGTCCATAAATTATCGGCAATTTCTTTAGTAGTAGTTTTTTTTACTTTCGGACGAACAAAATCAGTAAGCCAATTCATATTATTAAACCATTGTAGTTAACACAAATATTTCTTTATTCAGCTATAGCTTCTTTTTTTGACTTAAAAATATTTTTAAATCTTTGAAAAAAAGTTGGTTTTTGAGGCTGATATTCTTTGGCTTTCTCTAAATCTTCATGCAGCATTCCCATTTCTTTTAACAATTTCTGTTGTTCTTTATTCAGTTTCTTATACTGTCTTTTATGGTGTCTTAAAGCCTTACGCAAAGGGGAATGAGATAACCAAGAAAAAATATTTCCAAAAACAAAGCCGAAAGTGAACAAGAATACTATTGCAACGCTTAAAGAAACAGTAACTTCAAATGCAAAAGGCCATAAACTGAAAGTTACCAAATCATTATTCACAAAAGCGAACACTAAAACAATCAACAAAACAGGAAGTCCAATGAGCATTTTTAGCAAATTCATATTCTAGCTCCTTTCGGCTCAAAGAAAGAATACACTTATTTTTTATTCAAAAGTTCAATTAATTG
>JAFTNB010000200.1 GCA_017452115.1 Alphaproteobacteria bacterium | reverse complement strand
TAACTTGCGGAGAATAAATCGATAATCTCCGCAAATTTTGCGGAGACTGCAGAAAAATCCTCACCAACAAATCTATTTAAAACATAAAATACTCCCGTCTGCCTCTCCTCCTAGTCAAACTTCCCTCTGGAAGTTCGAGCCTTTTTAAACAACATATTTAAAACAAAAAAAGCACCCAAAGGGTGCAATTTTTTATGGTGCGGCTAAGAAGACTCGAACTTCCATGAGCTTAGCTCATAACGACCTCAACGTTACGCGTCTACCAATTTCGCCATAGCCGCACATTCATACAACGAAAGAATGTTTATCCTACATTCAAAAATAAATCAAGTATTTTTTTTATGCTTACCCTATTTTTTTGCTTTAGGCATATTCTCCGGCTCTACTAAACCTCCGGAAATCACAAATTTAATCCCCTCCTCCACTTTCATATTGAGTTCAATCGTATCTTTTTTCGGCACAAAAATCAAAAAGCCGGAAGTTGGATTCGGAGTTGTCGGAATAAAAATATTCAACATTTCCTCCTCAAACTTATCTTTAATTTCCCCCTTAAGTTCCGAACTCACAAATCCCAAAATCCAAATTCCTTTCCGTGGATATTCCAACATAACAACCTTGCTAAAAGCTTGAGTTTTGGTTGAGAAAAATGTTTCAAATATTTGTTTTAGCACGGAATATACGCTGGATATAAGAGGAACTTTATATACAATCCACTCACCCAAACGCAAGAAGAACTTACCCAAAAATCCGGCAGCAAACATTCCAACCACAATCAACGATACCACCAAAATAATCAATCCGAGCCCCGGAACCGTAAATGGTAAAATTTCATCAAATTTATATTGCGGTGGTAACATCTGATTAACCAATCTATCTACCCATAATACAAATTTATATGCCATATAGAATGTAATTGCTACCGGTGCAGTGACCAAAATACCGGTAAATAAATATGCCCGAATTTTTGCCCCCAATTTCATAAATACCGCACGCTCTCGCTCCAAACGAATACGCTTGATATTTAGAGCTCTTTCTTCAATTTTTCTACCTGTCATTTTTACCTCTGCCCACTAAAATTATACAGCAATTTCCCGAACATCTTCAATAAAAAATTGCACTCCTTTCCGTCCCATCCAATTATCCGGACGCAAAGTGCCAATCACATCAAATAACCGTCCATGACTATTTAACAAAGCCATTCCCGCTTCACTATCGGCTATCCGAAAAGCCATTGCTTTTACTGAACTGCCATTCGCTGAAGTCAGGAAACAACGAACATGTCCGCCTGTTCCCACCAACGAAGCTTTCGAAACTTTCACTTTTGGCAAAATAACCTTTGGTTCGCTGTTCTGTGCGCCATAAGGTTCAAGTTGTGACAATTCTTCTATTAACTCATAAGTTATACCGGATACATCAAGAATACCGTCTGCATCAATAACCGGAATAATTGCTTCTTCTCCTAATCGTTGACGTACATATTCACCGGCAAAAGCTCTAAACTCTTCAATTTTATCCGCATTCAACGAAAAGCCGGCAGCCATTGTATGTCCGCCGCCTTTAGTCAAAATACCTTTTTCTTTAGCCGACATAATCAAAGCCCCAACATCCACACCGGCAACCGAACGTGCTGAACCTTTAACTTCATCACTCTCAATCGACATCACAAAAGATGGAAGATTATATCGTTCCTTTAATTTACCGGCAACGATACCTATCACCCCTTGATGCCAATCATCGCCATAAGCAAAAGCAATCGGATATTCTTGAGGAGTACCCTCCAAAATTTCAATTGCTTTTAACAAAACATATCCTTCGATTTCTTTGCGTTTATCATTATAATCATTCATTTTTTGCGCCAAGCTGTCAGCCCAAAAAGCATCTTTGGCACATAATAACTGATTTCCAATAGAAGCTTCACCCACACGTCCGCAAGCATTAATTCTCGGTCCTAACACAAACCCCAAATGATACGCAGACGGAGCTTCCGTCACTCCTGATTTGTCAAACAAGGCATTCAGCCCCAAATTTTGGCGCAAAGACATAATCTTCAGCCCTTGACGGACATAAGCACGATTCAATCCAAGCAGCGGCACAACATCACATACAGTCCCAAGAGCGACCAAATCGAGTAAATTCATCAAATTAGGCTCTGATACATTTTGATAGAAACTCTGCTCCCGTAATTCCCGATTAATTGCTACCACAGTTAAGAATACTACCCCTACAGCCGCCATATACTTCAGATATTCAATATTGCAATCATCATCAAGACGTTTCGGATTAACCACCGCATAAATTTTAGGCAGCTTCATTTCTGCTTCGTGATGATCAATCACAATAACATCTATATTCTTTTGTGCAGCATATTCCAACACCTCAAAAGCTGTCGTTCCACAATCTACTGTGATAATCAATTCCGCTCCTTGGGCATGAAAAGCATCCACTGCAGGAATACTTGGACCATAACCCTCATCACGTTCCGGAATATGAATTAGCGGCTCCACTCCAACACTTTCCAAAAACAAACGCATTACCGAAGTAGATGTAGCGCCATCAACATCATAATCTCCGATAATTGCTATTTTTTGTTTATTTATTATAGCTTGAGCAATTCGTTTTGCGGCTTTTTCCATATCTTTTAGGACAAAAGGATTCGGCATCAAATTTTGCAACTTAGGAGATAAAAAATCAATTACCTGATTTTCATTAACTTTCCGTGCAACCAAAATCCGCGCCATCAATGGAGAAAGATTAAATTTCTGTGCAATTAACTCCGCCTGACGATTATCAGCCGGAGTTAAGCGCCACATATTGCCATTTAAAGATTTAGAAATTTCAGCATCCGAATTCACTATAGCCAAACCTTAATAACTCACATAGATTTCGGCCCGTCTGTTCAATCTTTCACCCTCTGGCATTACCTCCAAATAAGCGGGGACAGAATCGGATAAAGCTTCTACTGTAATATTATCTGTGGGTACACCTGCCCTCCGCAAAGCCGCGGCAACATTTTCCGCACGCTCGGCAGAAATTTTAAAATTAGCTAACTTATGTGCCGCAACATCCATATTTCTGGTACGACTTGACGAAAACCCCAATACCCGAATTTGAGCGTTATTATTCTTTACCAAACTAGCAGCTTCACGAATTTTCACTTTGTATTCAGCAGAAACTTCGGCGCTTCCGTTATCAAAATAGATTGTTGCCAAACGATAAGTTACACTTGGTACAAACTCCTGCTTTTCTTCTGTTTTTTGTTCTACAAGCTTGGAAGTTTCAACATTTTGTGGCAATTCAGCAACTTTTACTTCCGTTGTTTTGACCGGAGCAATTAATTCCTTTTCATCTTCTTTTGTGATTACCTTATGCTTCTCGTCAGGAACAACATCGGCAAAAACCTCATCTTCCTCACCTTCATAAGCTGCATTATCGGTATCAGAAGCCAAAGCATCATCTTCCGTAAGAATAGTTTCACTCAAACTATCATCCTCAATAACTTCCGGAAATACCGCAGAAGAACAAGCATTCAAGTAAACCAAAAGAACTAAACTCAAGCCAAATTTCAATAATTTTTGCAACAACATCAAATAAACCCCGTAAACGATTCACAATTAATTGTATAAATACAATATCCTCACACATAACACAAGCACAATTTCCAAATTAAAAACAATTTTACGCCATATTGTTAAAAAAACAACTTTAGCAATTTAAACTTCCAAATAAAAAGAGTATATAATATGCTAAATTTGATTAATATTTGGGGAATAAAAAAATGCAAATCAGTGCAGCAGATTCATCATTTGAGGTTATATCTTGGTTTTTGAATCAAGCCAAAAAAGATGATGTTTTTTTAGACTACCGCAAATTGCAACACTTGTTATTTTTATCCCAATTGCATTATCAAGCCTCATTTCCGGATTCCACACTCATGCCATGTGTATTTGCATATGGTCGCAATGGATATGAAGAACCATCATTTGCAGGAATATATTCTGCCGGAATTTTGCCTCAAGTATCGATTCGCCTTTCCTACACAACTATACAATTTCTCGAAAAAGTATGGCACATATATAGTGCGATGAATGCATCGCAGTTGGAAACGCTAATCAGACACCGCATTGGTACCCCAGAACGCAAAGGTCAAGAAAAAATTATCCCTGATTTTAAAACTTTAGTTGAAAAATTTAAAAGCAGTAGTAAAATGAATAAAAGTAGTGTTACAACAGAAAAGAATAATTCTGTAAACACCACAAAAAAAGTTATGTTATCCCAAAACGGACCGGTAATGGTTTCGGCATGGAAACCTCGCAAAATATCCGAAACTGTTTCTTCTTCGTTAGGATAAAAATAGGAGAACGTACCATGAATAAATATTTTAAAATTTTCGCATTAACTTTACTTTTAAGCGGCTGTTTTGAAGAAAACTACAATATGACATTCAAAACAATTAACGGCGATGTAAATTATAATCTGGAAGTTGCCATTAAAGACGAAGAACAATCCCGCGGCCTCATGGAACGTGAATCTCTTGATGAAAAAGGCGGAATGCTTTTCCCGATTGCTCCGGTTCAGCCTGTCACCATGTGGATGAGAAATACCAAAATATCTCTCGATTTAATCTTCATTGGTGCAGATAATCGTATTATCAAAATCATTGAAAAAGCAGAACCTATGTCAATTAAGTACCTCACCTCTGATTATCCGGTTAAAGCAGTTGTAGAAATCAATGGCGGTGATACAGCAAAACATGGTATTAAAATTGGTCAATATATTCAAAGCTCCGCTCTTGATAAATTTGAAGCAGATTATAAAGCTAGTCAAGCAGCTGCAACAACCGAGATAACCCAAGAGCCTAAAGAAGAGATAAAAAAAGAGGTTGAAGCAGAAAACAAAAAAGAAGAAACTGCCACTCCAAAAAAATAACCCAAATCTAAAAAAATTTGTGTATTAAATTCAAGATATTTTGACTCTTGAATACGAATCGGTATTATGACAACATAAAATTAATTTTTATGGAGATTTTTAATGCCAAAAGAATATAAAATTTATGATACTCATAATGGGAATAAATATATCCAAAATTATATTCCTGAAGGAGATAACAGTGCGTTCAAAGCTCATAACGGAGCCGTACAACGAGCTATTGAAAACAGGGCCTCTATTGTAGCAGCAGCCAGAGTTGGTCGCAAATATAGTGCAGATAACAAAGAATTTGAAGCATGGCTCAAAAATCCGGCTTCACAACCGGAAATCAGTAAACATATTCGTATTGAGTTTGCTAAAGAATGTGAGAGATTAGCACTTCTTCCTGAACAAGAAATCAAAAAAATCAGAGAAGAAGAATCAATATACACTGCGATAAGCAACACCAAAGCTCGCAATGCCTCATATAAAGAAACCATACGTAGTATGAGAAATTCTAAAGAAATATAATTATCAAGCCTCCCCTAGGAGGCTTTTTTTGTACTTTTATAGACTTCATTTCAGGCAAAAATAGCCAAGTATGATTATGTAGAAATTAATAATAACTTTAAAACAATCTTAAACTAATTAGCATATAATTCAGACAAAGTTGAAAGATACAAAATATGCTACAAAAAATATTCTCATTTCTCAAAATTTACAATAACCATAAAATGATAACCATGCTCGCTCTCGGATTTGCGAGTGGTTTCCCTTTTCCATTGGTTTTTAATACACTTAGCTTATGGTTACAAGCAGATAATATGGCTCTTGAAATTATCGGCATATTTTCGCTCTCTAAACTCCCTTACAGTTTCAAATGGATATGGGCGCCATTAATTGATAAAATTCGTATTCCCCTCATCCACAAACTGGGACGACGCCGAAGCTGGGCTTTATTTGCTCAAATTCTTATTTTTTTAGCAATTCTTTGTATTGCGTTTTCATCCCCCAACCAACATCATATATTGACTTTTAGCTTTGCTTTATTTTTAGCTTTTGCTTCCGCAACATTAGACATCGCTCTTGATGCATACCGCGTCGAAAGTTTTTCACAAAATGCTCAAGCTGCTGCTTCTGCTTCTTTTGTAACTGGATATCGCTTAGGATTTTTATTCTCCGGCGCTGGAGCTCTATTTCTTGCCGAAATCATGACATGGAATAATATATACATTATAATGTCTTGTGGATGTCTAATTGGCACTATCACCTTATTATTTGCTACCGAACCACAAACATCTGCAGTTTCTCATCAAACCTGTAAAAACCTTACTGAATTTTTACGCTCAACCGTTATTGCTCCACTTAAAAACTTTGCCACTCATCAACATTGGCAATTAATTTTACTATTCGTATTTTTCTATCGAATGAGTGACGCATATATCAGTCCTATGGCTTATGTTTTTTACCGCGATATCGGATTCGATTATAAAGAAATTGCCTCAATTACTAAAATCTTTGGTATTATTGCAACTTTAGGCGGTATTTTTCTTGGAGGCGCTTTACTCAGCCGTATCAGTCTAAATAAAGGACTTATCATCTGTGGTATACTACAAACATTATCCAATTTGACATACGTTGCTCAAGCTCAAATCGGAGCCAATTCATACATGCTCATGGTAACAATCTTTATTGAAAATGTATCCGGAGGTATGGGAACTGCAGCCTTTATGGCTTATCTGGCATCACTATGCAACGCATCATATACAGCAACACAATATGCTCTGCTGTCTTCACTAATGAGCTTGGCTCGAGATGGATTATCCGCGACTTCAGGCACAGTCGCCAACACATTGGGATGGAGTGGTTTCTTTATTTTTTCCACCCTTATCGGAATTCCCGGATTAATTATATTACTGATGTTAATTAATTTCCAAAAAAAATATATTATTTCGGAAACAAATTAGTCTGACGCAAAGCCTCTCCAACAACCATTACAGCCGAAACAACCACATTGATAGATCGTGCATTTTCATTCATTGGAATAATTAAACGAGCATCAACCGTTTCGTGTACACATTGAGGCACTCCGGCACTTTCTCGTCCCATTAAGATAATGTCATTTGCCTGAAACTCAAAATCAAAATACGGAGAACTCGCTTTTGTTGTCAGCAAAACTAACCTGCCATATTCATCCTGATGTTCTGCTCTATATTTCAAAAAATCATTCCATGAATTATGACGACGATATTTTACTTTTTCCAAATAATCCATTCCTGCACGTTTCAATGCTTTCTCCGAAAACACAAAACCGCAAGGTTCAATAATATCAAGC
>JAFTNB010000199.1 GCA_017452115.1 Alphaproteobacteria bacterium | reverse complement strand
TATAACATTAATCTCAACAAAAAAGACTTCCCTCGGGAAGTCTTTTTTGTTGAGTGTACTTACAGCCAATTAATTGGCTGATGATTTACCTTTTCTAACAATTTTAAATCTACACGGAATAAGCCTCTATGGTCATATCCGAAAACACCATTTTCCGCTTTGGGACAGCGAATGTAGTCATCTGTTTTTAATGCCCTTAAAGTATGTACTTGCGGATTAAACTCACGAATAGTATCTAGTGCAAATACCATATGAATTAATGCTTCCGGCTCACCTGCTCCCCAAACAAAGTTGATACACTTATTGTTCTCCATTACAGCATAACATTTATAGGGGATGCTTGTATAAGGAAGCATTTCCACATACTTCCTTTCCAAGAGTTCTTGCTTACTCACAATTATGTCAGATCCTTTCTGGTTACGAGTGTAGCGAATAGGTGTCTTATGTTGGTACTGACACCATACTCCATCTAATAAGAACACATCATCAGTATGGATTGGTGTGATGTTACGAGGAATGCCAGAAACATATTCGATCTTTTCTTTTTTGGGAATTATAAAACAAACATGTTGTTCACCAGAAGATAGAGAATTCAAATATCCCTTACCATACCACACAATATTTCCATTGGGCATCATACCTAACATCATGTCTTTTACAAAACAACCTTGTGACTTCGCGTAGGATATTGCAATATCCTTTTTACAATAATTATCCATAATTTGAATTTTTATATTAATAATGTTGTTAATTGACATTATTGTACAAAATTTTAGTCTAAAAATCAAGCAAAAAAATACCCTGTTCACAAGAACAGGGTATCTTATTGTAATTACAGTAAAATAATTACTCAGCCGCTTTGAAGCCAGCCATATGTTCTAACAGAGAACGTTTTTCTTTTACATTCTCTTGAGCCTTGTTAAGCAAGGTTTCATAACGTTCCGGATTTTGTTTATTTACAATCTGGAAACGTGTTTCGTTAGACATATATTCAGACAATGGCTTGCTCGGAGCTTTTGAATCCAACATCAACGGAGCTTTACCTTCTTTGATGTTTTCCGGATTATAGCGATAGAGCGGCCAGCTGCCTGTTTCAACTGCATTCTTCTGGTGAGATAAGCCTTCGGCCAAGTTAAAGCCTTGAGCGATACAGTGTGAGTAAGCAATAATGATAGACGGACCATCAAATGCTTCTGCTTCGTTCATAGCTTTAATTACTTGAGCATCATTAGCACCAAAAGATACCTGAGCAACATATACATTGCCATAAGACATTGCAATCATACCCAAATCTTTCTTCGGCAATGCTTTACCTGCAGTTGCGAATTTAGCAGATGCGCCCATCGGAGTAGCTTTTGACTGCTGACCACCGGTGTTGGAATATACACCTGTATCCATAACCAAGATATTTACATTGCGACCTGAAGCGATTGCATGGTCAAGACCACCAAAGCCAATGTCATATGCCCAACCGTCACCGCCAAGAATCCATACAGATTTCTTAATCAAGTAGTCAGCAAGCTTATCCAAATGTTTAGCTTCTGCAGTATTGATACCAGCCAATTTCTCACGCAGAGCTTTTACATTAGCACGTTGGTCATCGATTTCGATATCGGTTTTCTGCGGATTGTTTAAGATTTTTTCAACCAATTCAGCACCGATTTGCTCTTTCAAGCCATTAAGCAAGTCTTGAGCAAAACGAGTTTGTTGGTCGATAGAAAATCTCATACCCAAACCGAACTCGGCGTTATCTTCAAACAAAGAGTTTGCCCAAGCCGGTCCGTGACCTTTTTCATCTTTAGCATAAGGAGTTGTCGGCAAGTTACCGGAATAAATAGAAGAACATCCGGTAGCATTAGCAACAACCATGCGATCACCAAACAATTGAGTCAACAATTTGATGTATGGAGTTTCACCACAACCAGCGCAAGCACCAGAAAATTCAAACAATGGTTGAATCAATTGAGTTGTTTTAGGCAAGTTCTTTGTAACTTCTGTGCGTTTAACATAAGGCAATGTTTCAAAGAAGTTCCAACAAGCTTTTTGTTCAGCCAAGTGATCTTCAATGTGTGACATATTAATAGCCTTAAGTTCCGGATTAGCTTTGTTTTTAGCCGGACATGCAGATACACAAATTCCACAACCAGTACAATCTTCCGGTGACATTTGCCAAATAAATTGTTTGCCGGCAAATTCTTTTCCTTTATAAGGAGCAGATTTGAAACCTGCCGGAGCATTTTTCAATTCTTCTTCACTTGCTACTTTCATGCGGATTACGCCATGTGGGCAAACAAGAGAACATTTACCGCATTGGATACAACTTTCAGCATCCCAAACTGGAATTTCTGTTGCAATACAACGTTTTTCGTACTGAGTTGTTCCTGTCGGCCATGTACCGTCAACAACTTCACCAAAAGCAGAAACAGGAAGTTCGTTACCACGGTCAGCAATGATTTCACCAGTCAATTTCTTTACAAATTCCGGAGCGTTAGCCGGAACTGGCAATTGACGGTGGAATTTAGAAGTAACTGTAGACGGGTAGTTAACTTCGTGCAAATGTTCCAAAGAAGCATCAACAGCAACAAAGTTTTTCTGAACAATAGCATCACCTTTTTTGCTGTATGTTTTCTTAATGGCATTCTTAATTTGCGCAATAGCTTCTTCTTTAGGCAAGATATTAGAAATTGCAAAGAAACATGTCTGCATTACGGTATTAATGCGTTGTCCCATACCGGTAGCACGAGCAACTTCAATAGCATTAATAGTATAGAATTTGAGTTTCTTTTCAATGATTTGTTCTTGAACTTCTATCGGAAGTTTGTCCCAAACTTCATCTGCACTATAAGGAGCATTCAACAAGAAAGTAGCCCCCGGTTTAGCTATCTTCAAAATGTCTACTTTAGACATGAAAGGGAATTGGGGACAAGCAACGAAATCAGCTTTGCTTACCAAGTAAGCGGCTTTAATCGGGTTATCAGAAAAACGCAAGTGAGATGTAGTCATAGAGCCTGATTTACGAGAGTCATAAACAAAGTAGCCTTGACCATACTTACCGGCATCTTCAGCAATAATTTTAATAGAGTTTTTGTTAGCACCAACAGTACCGTCAGCACCTAAACCGAAGAATACGGCACGAACAACATCTTTAGGTTCTGTATCAATAGAATCATCAAACGGTAAAGATGTTTTGTTAACATCATCGGTAATACCTACAGTAAAGCCGTTAATTGGTTTTGCGGAAGCACCGTTGTCATAAACAGCTTTAACCATTCCCGGTGTAAATTCTTTAGAAGACAAACCATAACGTCCGCCAAATACACGAGGCATACTAGCAATTTCACCATTAGCAAATGCTTGGGTAAGAGTTGCTACTACATCAAGATACAATGGTTCACCGGTAGAACCTGATTCTTTTGTTCTATCCAAAACATTAACAACTTTTGCAGTTTTCGGAAGAGCTTTTAAGAAAGATTTTTCTGGGAATGGACGATACAAACGAACTTTTACCAAGCCGACTTTGTAACCGTTATTGTTGAGATAGTTAATTGCTTCTTCAACAGTTTCAGCACCACTACCCATAATAACGATAACTTGTTCGGCATCCGGAGCACCAACATATTCAACAACATTGTATTGACGACCGGAAATTTTTGCAAACTTATCCATTTCTTCTTGAACAATAGTTTCAACTTTGTTGTAGAAAGGATTGGAAGCTTCACGTCCTTGGAAAAATACGTCAGGGTTTTGAGCAGTACCGCGAATAACCGGAGCTTCCGGACGGAGAGCGTGTTCTGCGTTGAATTGCATATCAACGTCTTTAATCATTGCTTTCAAATCATCGTCAGAGAGCAATTTGATTTTTTTGATTTCATGAGAAGTGCGGAAACCGTCAAAGAAATGCATGAACGGAACACGGCTACGCATTGTGGAAGTCTGGGCAATAGCTGCAAAATCGTGAGCTTCTTGTACAGAGTTTGAACAAAGCATAGCAAAACCGGTCTGACGACATCCCATAACGTCAGTATGATCGCCAAAAATTGATAATGCGTGATAAGACAATGAACGAGCTGCCACATGCATTACAAACGGAGAAAGTTCACCAGCAATTTTATACATGTTAGGAATCATCAACAACAAACCTTGAGATGCGGTGAATGTGGTTGTCAAAGCACCTGCTTGGATTGAACCATGGCAAGCACCGGCAGCACCGGCTTCAGATTGCATTTCCTGAACTTCAGGAACAACACCCCAGATGTTTTTCTGTTTGGCAGCAGACCACGCATCAGCCCATTCACCCATCGGAGAGGATGGAGTAATCGGATAAATTACGCAGACTTCATTCAAACGGTGAGCAACAGAAGCAGCAGCTTCGTTACCATCCATCATTTTCATTTTTACTTCTGACATAAGTTACTTTCCTTATTTGTTAATATAATGGTTGTCTTTATGCTTAAGATAAACAGCTTATGACGAACCTTGGTTAGAAATAGAATTTTTTTCTATGGGCGTGTTATATCACGCTTATTTTGAAAAATCTATTAAAAAATGCGCCCATTAACCGATAAAATCCACATTTATACAAGACAGCTTGTTTGCAAAAATAAAAATGGCTTTGACAGTGTAAAATCACTGATATATGCTGATGCTATAAATAAATTTGGGAGATGAATATGAAAAAAAATATTTTGGCTGCCGTAGCCTTCTTAGCAGTTTCTGCTTGTGCTGATATTTCTAAATATACAACAGTTGCTGAAAATGCCACCACTAAAGAAAAGATGCGAGCTTGAATGATTAGTGAATCAAATACAAAATTTCAAGCAGGTACTTTGTTTAGTGCCGGAATTAGCGCTACAGATGAAGAATTGGTTAATACTTTGACAGGCACTAACAATTACTCTATCGCTATGGTGATGACTTACGGAGAAAGCAAGACGTTTTTAGGCGCTGATTCTCTTATCGAAAACGAGAAAGCGTGGCTTGCAAACGAAG
>JAFTNB010000198.1 GCA_017452115.1 Alphaproteobacteria bacterium | reverse complement strand
TTGTTAGGTCTAATATAACTTATAATTGAGCTTCCCAACTTTGAGAGAACTCATCATCTTTAAATAGAGCCGCAATTCCTGTAATTTGTTTTAGACGCAATAACTCATCGGGTGACATGCCGATATTTTTGCAAATCCATGAATCGCTTTTACCCATTTCCAGCAATTCGGCAACTATATTACTCATTAAATCTACACTATGACTTCCACGAGCTCTATTATGTCTAATTGTAGAAGCCATACGCTCTCCAAGTTCCTTATTAATTACCACAACCGGCAATTTTCCTTGTTCTCTACGATAAATCCGTGGACTTAATTTCATTACACTATAGCGATGAAAACCATCTACAACAATATATTCATCGTTTTCTTTGTCATAATAGCAAACAATTGGTTGAGTATATCCATCTTCCCAAATAGATAATTCTAACAGTTTCATTTCTGGTGGAGCAACATGATTAGGGTTATAATCATTTGCTTTAATTTTTTCGACCGGTACTGATAATACACTATATACCGGACTCACAAAGCTAGGCATTTTTTTCTCCTTATTTTATAAGTTACGATATTTTTCAATCAATTCTTTTTCTCTAATTGTTTGTTTTTTTGTTTGAGCAAATCCCATATACTTACACAAATGATCATTTTTCAGAATACATACAGCCATTCTTTTCCATGATGGAATATCAATAGAAGATTTAATATCATCTGTATTATCAGGTGTTCCCAAAAAACGAATTTGATCTTTTTCTGAGCGATAAATACTCTTACCATTATGGCGAATTTTATAATTACATTCCTCAAGTTCTTTAAGGGCTGCATCATTAACCACGCCACCACGTTTCCACCAAAATTTAATAGAAGTTTTAAATTTCTCAATATAATTTTGACGCATATGATCAGGTAATGTTGCAAGTAAAAATTTAACATATGAGCGCCAAGTATGTCCAGGAGGAAGAGTGATTGAGCGGACGCCAAGAGCTTTTGTTCGACCATAAATTGCTCCAAAATTGGCTCCATGTACTCGTCCGACAACTTTAGCCCAAGTATGAGGCTCTAATACTCGATAAAGATTCAAACTTTCTTTTGCACTTTCATGATAGGGGCTGGCAACTCTCATCTGATGAATGGATAAACCTGCTTTATAAAACAAATCATAAACTTCATTATATTCATAGCCAAACTTACCATTAGCAATCCATACATCTTTGGTTGTCCAATCATATAGAGGGTAAGCATTGTATAAGTTATCCCCCATTTTGGTAGTCCATTGAGCATTTTTAAGAATTTGTTTTCGTACAGTTGCATAAGCTCTAAAACGATTCAAAGATTCGTCAGCACGTATTCCGAGCAAACAAATAGTTTTTCCTTTTTTTTGTCTGGCATACCACTGACTAAATTCAAAATATAGATTCTCTTGTACCATACGATATTCGTAAAAATCGAAAGGGTTATTATCTAGATTTATTATATATGGAAAATCAGGCATCTGTCTTACCCAAATATCTTTTTTATCCGGATCCCAAGGGTACCAATAAACTTGAAAATTGCTTACGGCACAACGAGATCCCATAGGTAAGCAAACCCAATAAGGTTCAATATCATCCAAATTATCCTGAAACATTTTTGTTACAAAATCTGTTGTTACTTGATATTGAGCTTCAAAATCCTGATGAAATACCCCGATTTTACGAGAAATATTATGTTTTCGTTTATAATCAAGCACCATATTTAATAGCAAACCGCTATCTTTTCCGCCAGAAAAAGCTACATATATATTATCAAAATTATCAAAAATAAACTTAAGCCTTTCTTGTGTAGCTTCATATACATTTTTTTCAAGATAATGTTTCATAAAGACAGCCAATCCTCCTTAGTTATATATTGACATACATTGTTGAGTACATTCTCTTTGCGTTGTTGGCAATCTCTGATTAATTTTTCCAGTCCCGTTTGTACCCAAAAATTATAAATATTTAATTGATTGGTTTTTCCTTTTTTGTAAATGCAGTCGATGCTTTGTACTTTATCTTTATAATCAAAAGTTTGCGAAAAGAAAATAATATTATTGCAAAACGGCATATGCATTGCTAAGCCTCCGGCGCCATATGTGCTGAACATAACCTGAACATCATTAGCAAATGTTTCTGCTGCCTTATTTTTATTTACGTTTCCTGTCATCTCTACATATTCAAAATTAATCACCTTACACTCTTTTAAAAAGCGAATCTCATCAAGAAACTTAACGAAGACTATCACTTTTTCTCCTCTTTGAATAATCTCATTTACAAGTTGAATCATTGCAAATGTTTTTTCTTTAGAGATAGTATAAATATGCTGGAATTTTTGCACAATTTCAAGAAAAACTAATTTGCCTCTGTTAGTAAGAAAATTTTCTTTTTCTAATTTATAATATTCTGCTTCTTTTTGTGATAGTGGAACATTGAAATCATGAAGATTTATTTTACAATCAAAATTAAGATCAAATTCGTATATATATGGACGTAAGATTTTGATTAACCTATGTTCTTCTTCGGCAGAAGATAATACTCTGTGCGTGTTGTCTTGGGTGCATACCCGATGCATAAACATATTTGTAAACTGAGATTTTGTCATGTTTAAAATTTTAGGGTTAAGAAACATTATTTGTGCATATAAATCTGTTAACCCACGAGTAAGAGGGGTTCCGCTAAGTAGTAATCTATATTTAAAGCGCTTGGCGATTTTTAATAGATTCTGTGTTCTTCCGGTTTCGGAATTTTTAATAGTTAAACTTTCATCTACTACGCAAAAGATTCGGAATTTATCTACCAATTTTTGCAAATCAAATAACCTATTACTGGTTCCGGCAAGCGATTCTATAGAATAAAAATAAATTTTCCGTTCTAAAGATTGCGACCACTTCTTTATTTCTGCACGATATGATTTTGTAGATAAAAATGCTGCAGGAGCAATCCATACAATATAATCAACCTTGAATTGTTGTGAACGTACAAATTCAATA
Source organism: Alphaproteobacteria bacterium (assembly GCA_017452115.1). GTDB lineage: Bacteria > Pseudomonadota > Alphaproteobacteria > RF32 > CAG-239 > MGBC133411. The sequence goes on along the minus strand of JAFTNB010000198.1, from coordinate 3,231 downwards.
GCTATTTCTATTTTTCTGGCTCCCAGTTTTATAAATAATGCTCCAGCTTTACAGAGTCCTAACTGATCAAAAGCACGTTGCCTATTTATACATAATCTCATTACTATCTCCTGATAATGTAATTAAAATAAATACAACTTAAGGTTATAGTAATATTAATGTTATTGCAATTTTTAATTTTAATAAACTTAAAATATATAGTAATCGATAAAGAACTAATTAGCAAAATCTGAAATTGCAACAGTATTGATAAAAAAAATAATATTAAATCCTTAAATGTTGTTATTATGTAAATAACTGATTATCATGGATTTGCTTATTATATTGATTGTAAAATAAAAATTAACCATATTATGTTATAAAAACGAACATGAAAAAACGTTTTGTTTTAACATTTTTCTTTTTCTTACTTTCTGCTTGTTCTTTTGACAGCGGACGAATACGTTTATTTAATTATAATATTTGGGGAGTGTCTGCTCCATCTAGTATACGAGTTCAAAAAGGCGATACTTTATATAATATTTCTCGCCGTTATGATGTTCCTATGCGTGAAGTGATTGAGCTTAATCATTTGCGTCCACCTTATAATTTAAATGTTGGGCAAATTATTCGTTTGCCTGCCGCTAAATATCATGTAGTTCAAAAAGGCGATACATTATATAGTCTTTCTCGGCGCTACAATGTTGATGTTACATCTTTAAGTAGAAATAATCATATTACAGCACCTTATGTATTAAATGTAGGGCAAAAGTTAGTATTGCCGGATAGTGTTGTCGATTCTAATTATCCTCTTTCTTCTAAAACAAATTCCAATGACAAATCTGATACAAGTAAGCGTTGGAGTTGGTCTTCATCTTCCAAAACCAATACTACAAAATATTCTCGGAAAATATCTTCAAAGCCAGAAAGTAAAAATAGAAAAATATCCTCGGCTCAATATACTTCCCCGCCGATAAATCGTAAAACAAAATTTGCTTGGCCGGTAAGCGGAAAAATATTATCACCGTTTGGTCGTATTGGTAAGGGAAGAAATAATGATGGTATTAATATTAAAGCCGCGAAAGGAACATCGGTAAAAGCGGCTGATAGTGGAACAATTGCCTATGCCGGAAATGAATTGAAAGGATTCGGTAATTTGATACTGATTAAGCATAATGATGGGTGGATAACGGCCTATGCTCATAATGATAAACTTTTAGTGCGTAAGGGACAAAGAGTTCGTCGAGGTGAGAAAATTGCCACAGTCGGTACAACCGGAGGTGTTAATACTCCGCAGCTTCATTTTGAAATACGACGTGGTAAAAAACCGGTAAATCCTAAAAGTTATCTCCCATAAGTGAAATTTATTCTTAAAAAACTTGTGATATTGTTTTTTTTGCCCTATATAACAAAATAAAGGGAAGTGTATGCTTGCTCGTAATCTTAATAATTAGGAGAATAATATGTTTATTAATGAAGCTTGGGCTCAAACTGCCAATACGGCTGCTTCCGGCAGTCCGATGACAGGTACTATTTTGCAATTAGTTTTAATTTTTGCAATTTTTTATTTTTTATTGATACGTCCTCAACAAAAGAAACTCAAACAACATGAGGCAATGCTCAATGCTATCAAAAAAGGTGATAAGATTTTAACAGGTGGTGGCGTATACGCAAAAGTTATTAAGGCAGATCACCCTCTTAATCTTACGGTTGAAATGGCTCCTGATATCGTGGTGGAAATTAATCGTGCGACTGTTCGGGATGTAATTACTCCGGAAGTTGAAGCCGCTACAATGAATATTGAAAAGAAAAAATAATTAGGAATTTTGGTATGTATAAGCTATCTCGATCAAGAATTATAATGATTCTTGCTGTTTGCCTGATTGGTGTGTTTTTTGCAGTCCCTAACTTGGTACCCAATAAGTCTGTTTTACCTTCTTGGTGGCAACCGATTAATTTAGGTTTAGACCTGCAAGGAGGCTCAAATCTTTTGCTCGAAGTTAAAATGAATGAAGTACTTAAAGAACGCATGAATATGATAGAGGATTCTGTTCGCCAAACTTTGAGTGAACATAAGATTAGTTATGCTGATTTAAACTCTGATGACTCAGTTGTTAATGTTTATGTTGAGAATATTAACGCTCGTTCTAAAGCTGCCTGCTTGTTCCGTAAACTAAGTTCCGATTATGAAGTTTCCGAAGATGACAATGGTACGCTTCTTATTAAGTATAGTGATGTAGCTTTAGCTAAACTAAAAGCACAAGTTGTGGATCAATCCATTGAAATTGTGCGGCGCCGTATAGATGCTCTGGGAACTAAAGAGCCTGTAATTCAACGTCAGGGCGAAAATCGTATTGTTGTTCAGCTACCCGGCTTGCAAAATCCGGAAGAAGTAAAGAGTTTGCTTGGTAAAACTGCTAAAATGAGTTTTCATTTGGTAGATGGTTCATCCAGTGCTATGGATGCACGTCGCGGTAAATTATCTGCTTCTTCGAAGTTAATAAAGGGAACAGAAGGTGAAACTTATGTTATTTTTCGTAAGCCTGTTGTTGGCGGAGAACATTTAAAAACAGCTAATGTTCAATTCCAAGATGGACGCCCCGTAGTCGGTTTTGAATTTGATACTATCGGGGGTAAAAAATTTGGTGAAGCAACCAAAAATAATATCAATGAGCGTTTAGCAATTGTATTAGATAATGAAGTTATTTCAGCTCCGGAAATTCAAACGGCAATTCTTGGCGGTAGTGGTGTAATTACCGGCAGTTTTACTACTCAGAGTGCTAACGATTTAGCTTTACTTCTTAAATCTGGGGCTTTGCCTGCACCTTTAGAGGTGTTGGAAGAACGTACTGTTGGTGCCGGATTGGGTGCCGATTCGATACGGGCAGGTGTTTTAGCTAGTATTGTTGGCTTAATCGCTGTGGTGGCCTTTATTATTGCTGCTTATGGCTTATTTGGCGTGTTTACAACTATTTCCTTATTTGCCAATTTATTTTTAATGTTAGGGGCATTAAGCTTTATCGGAGCTACTCTAACACTTCCGGGTATTGCTGGTATTATCTTAACCATTGGTATGGCGGTGGATGCAAATGTGCTGATTTTTGAACGTATGCGTGAAGAAGTCAAACACGGACGTTCTCCTCGTGATGCTGCAGATGCTGGTTTTACTGAAGCTTGGAATACTATTTTAGATTCTAATCTGACAACTTTAGTGGCAGCATTTGTTCTGTTTTATTTTGGCACAGGACCGGT
>JAFTNB010000197.1 GCA_017452115.1 Alphaproteobacteria bacterium | reverse complement strand
TGGAACTAAAGAGCGTTTCCGTGCAGTGTTGATGACGGCGTTTACATTTATTCTCGGTGTTGTTCCGATGATTGTGGCAACAGGCGCAGGAGCGGCGAGCCGTATTGCAATCGGGGTGCCGGTATTTTATGGCATGCTGTTGGGAACGGCGCTAGGTTTGATAGTAATTCCGTTGCTTTATGTCTTATTCCAGACATGGCGGGAGAATACTTATAAATTTTTCCGCAAATAATATTTGATATATTGGTTATAGAAAAGGAGTGCAAGAATTTGAAGTTTTTGCACTCCTTTTGTTATTTTAATTCCATTTAACTAGATGATTGAGGTAGTTGTTGATATAATCAGCACGACGGTTTTGATAATCAAGATAATAAGCATGTTCCCAAACATCCAATCCGATAATGGGAATTAAACCGTGAGCAATAGGATTATCTCCGTTAGCAGTTTTTATTATGACTAATTTTCCGTTGTCTTTATCTTCGGCAAGCCAAGCCCAACCGCTGCCGAATTGTGAAACTGCGGCATTGATAAATTCGGCTTTGAATTTATCGTAACTTCCGAAATCTCTATCAATTTTCTTTTTTAACTCTCCGGTGGGTTCTCCTCCGCCGTTAGGTTTCATGGTATTCCAAAAGAAAGTATGATTCCAGCTTTGTGCTGCATTATTAAATACGCCGCTAAATTCACTTTTTCCGGCAGTTTTGATGATGATTTCTTCCATCGGCATATTTTCAAATTTTGTATTTTTGATAAGTTTGTTTAAGTTATCGATATAAGCTTGATGATGCTTGCCATAATGATATGACATAGTTTGTTCTGAAATATATGGTTCAAGAGCATTTAATTGATAAGGTAGAGGGGGTAACTCAAAAATCATAGAAATCTCCATATATTGGTTATAGGATTTTTTACTTATGATTTTTGATATAAGCATTAGTTCCGATTTCATCAAGGGTTTTTTGTTCTTTGTCGGCTAATTCTTTTAATTCTTGTTCTTGGCGGTGTTGGTTTATGATTTCAAAAGTTTTTTGTTCTTTAAACATATCAGAGATAATATCACGGATTTCTTCAATCTTGTTTCTGATTGCAAGGAGTTGATTTTCTAATTCTTCTTTAGTTTTGAGGTAACGTTTGGTGTAGGCGCCAAAATCGGCTTGAATACCAATTTCGGTACTGATTTTTTTTTCGTTTTCATATTCGGAGATTAAATTATTCAGCCGAATTTGCAGTTGTTCTTCTTTATTTTGAAATTCGACCAAAATTTTTCGTTGTTCATCGATTTTGAATTTTTGAATTCGGCTTAAAGTTTGCAGAGATTTTGCCATTTATTATCCTTTAGGATTGTACGGTTCGCTCAAAATCGCATTTAATTGTTGATAGCAGTCGGCAAGGCTGACTTTTTCTCCTTTGCGCTGGCTCAAAAATTCTTCGATTTTAGGATAATAAAAGATAGCTTCATCTACTTCTTGGTTGGAACCTTTTTTATATGCACCCAGACGGATGAGTTCGGCCATGTTTTCGTATGCGGCAATATATTTGCGGGCTTTTGCTACAATAGCATATTCTTCCGGTGTATCGCAATCGGGCATGGTACGAGAGATTGAGCGTAGGATATTAATTGCCGGATAACGTCCTCTTTCGGCGATACTTCTATCCAATACAATATGCCCGTCAAGAATTGAACGTACGGCATCGGCAACCGGTTCATTGTGATCATCTCCATCAACCAAAACAGTGAATAATCCGGTAATGGTACCGTTTCCTGCCCCCGGACCGGCTCGTTCCAGAAGTCTTGGTAATTCGGCAAATACACTGGGGGTGTAGCCTTTAGATGCCGGAGGCTCGCCGATACTTAAGGAAATTTCTCTTTGTGCCATTGCAAAACGAGTAATGGAGTCCATCATACACAGGACATTTTTATTTTCATCACGGAAAAATTCGGCAATTGCCATAGATGTATAAGCAGCTTGCCGGCGCATTAACGGACTTTCATCAGAAGTGGCAAGGACTAATACTGATTTTGCCAAACCTTCTTCTCCGAGTGTATCTTCCACAAATTCTTTGGCTTCACGTCCTCGTTCACCGATAAGTCCGATAATTGAAATATCCGAATCGGTGTTTTTTGCCATCATAGACATTAAAGTTGATTTGCCGACACCGGAACCGGCAAATATACCCATACGCTGTCCTTTGCAAATGGTGAGAAATGTGTTTACGGCTTTTACGCCGAGGTCAACCTTGCCGCAGACTCTGTCACGAAATTGTGCCGGTGGAGGAGAGGATTTGATATAATATGGTTTGTTTCCTTTAATTAATGGACCTTTACAGTCAATGTCTTCAACAAAATCATTGACAATTCGACCTAAAAAACTGGTATTAGGGTATATAAC
>JAFTNB010000196.1 GCA_017452115.1 Alphaproteobacteria bacterium | reverse complement strand
TTATGAATTGCTATCGTACACATACCTGCGGAGAACTTCGTGCCGAAAATATCGGACAGGAAGTTACGGTCGCCGGCTGGATTCACCGCAAACGCAATCTTGGTAATTTGTGCTTTGTTGATTTACGAGATCATTATGGTATTACTCAATGTGTGATAGATAGCTCTTCAGATTTATTTGATAAGATAAATAATCTGCGTCCGGAAAGTGTTGTTTCTCTGCATGGTGAAGTTATTAAACGTGAGAGTGTCAACAAAAATATGCCGACCGGAGATATTGAACTCACAATCAAAGCGGTTGATGTGCATTCGGAAGCCGAAATTTTGCCGATACAGGTTGCTCAAGATGATGATGCTCCGGAAGATTTGCGCTTGAAATATCGTTTTTTAGATTTGCGTAAAGAAAAATTGCATCAGAATATGTTGCTGCGCTCAAAAGTTATTGCAGCCATGCGCCGTTTAATGACAGAGCAAGGGTTTTTAGAATATCAAACTCCGATTCTTACCGCTTCCTCTCCGGAAGGAGCAAGGGATTATTTAGTTCCCTCACGTATTAATCCCGGAAAATTTTATGCTTTGCCTCAAGCTCCGCAGCAGTTCAAACAATTGTTAATGGTGTCAGGTTTTGATAAATATTTTCAATATATGATGAGCGGTGTGTTTAATGAATTTGCTAAAGGAAAAAAAGTAGATAAAGCTCCGTTCCGCCGTATTCCATTCCGTGAATCAATGATTAAATATGGCTGTGATAAACCTGATTTGCGTAACCCGTTAGAAATTATGGATGCCAGTGAATTTTTCAAAGATTCAGGATTTAGTGTATTTGATAATAAAGTTGCTGCAGGAGAACAGGTGCGGGCAATTGTGGTAAAATCTATTGCTGATAAACCACGTTCATTCTTTGATAAGTTTGATGCCTTTGCCAAAGAAGCAGAAATGGGCGGAATGGCTTATATTGCCTTGAGTTCCAATGGAGCAAAAGGTATTGCCAAGTTCTTGAGCGAAGAAAAACTCTCCGCAGCCAAGCAGTTTTTTGGCTTGAATAACGGCGAGGCTGTTTTATTTATGGCAGGTGAAGTTAATAAACTCAATAAATTTGCCGGTAAAACTCGTATGAAACTTGGTGAAGAATTAGATTTGATTGAGAAAGATGCTTATCGTTTCTGTTGGATTGTTGACTTCCCGATGTTTGAGCAGAACGAAGAAACCGGAGCAATTGAATTTTCACACAATCCGTTTTCAATGCCGCAAGGCGGTATGGATGCTTTGTTGAATAAACATCCGTTAGATATTTTGGCTTATCAGTATGATATTGTTTGCAATGGTATTGAATTGTCTTCTGGCGCAGTAAGAAACCATAAGCCGGAAATAATGTATAAAGCATTTGAGATTGCAGGATATGACAACAGTGTCGTCGATAACAAATTTGGTGGTATGATTAATGCGTTTAAGTATGGGGCTCCACCTCATGCCGGTTGCGCTCCAGGGGTTGACAGAACTATTATGATTTTGGCTGATGAACCCAATATTCGTGAAGTTATCTTGTTCCCAATGAATGGTAAAGCGCAAGATTTAATGATGCAAGCTCCTAATACTGTTACCGAACAACAGTTAAAAGAATTGCATATTAAGTTGGTAAATGATTAAGTTTTATCAGCGATTGATTAACTCCCAAGATATTCTCTTGGGAGTTTTTTTTATACAAATTCGTTCTCCTGTTTCTCATTAAGTGTTTACATTCGTGGAAATATGTAGTATAGTTCTAGTTAGAAGTAATTCTTATAATTGGAGCTATAAGATGAGGAAAGA
>JAFTNB010000195.1 GCA_017452115.1 Alphaproteobacteria bacterium | reverse complement strand
TTCTTAATAATATTCCTAATATACTCATTATCTTTCTCCTATGTAACTAAACATACATAGAAGAAGTATAACTCACATTTCACACAATGTCAACAAATCATAAAAGTAATAGCCGCTTATTTGTTTACTTTTTGTCTTAAAATTAATGCGTAATTTTTATTAAAATGGCTTCAGATATAAATTTATCCGTGTTCAGGTTTATAAACTAATTCACCTTTTAGAATACTTTCAATAACTTCAAGCTTAGGCATAATCAAATCTACCTCGGCTTGGGTTACATTATCACTTAAACGAGAATCATCGGCAATAATTCGTTTAATTGTACCAATAATACTTTCGTCTTTAGTATTATTCAGTTGTTGTTCTAAACTTGCACGCTTGCTGTTGGCTTTTTGTAATTTATGACATTCAGCTGTAATTTTTTTTAATCTACGTCCGATAAAGAAAAAACGATTTAAATTCCAACCCTGAAATTCAATCCACCTTCTGATGCGTGAAGAAATTGCATGGCGTGGATTTTTTGTTGAATTTAATAGTTCAATTAGTTTCTGATTATCAAAACCTTTTTCTAACAATTCAGACCACGAAATAAGGAATCTGTCGGTTTCTTCCGGACTCAACACATTGCCTTGTTGCAAACGGAGCATTTCTTCTTTCCGGACATCAGGATTATTTCCCACTCCTGGATAGTACATTGGTCTGGTTACAAAATAAGCCAATAAAATAAAAACAAGCCAACGGATGACATATTTTTTTCGTTTAGTCATCCTACCACCTTAAATTAGAAATTACATAATTAGGATAAGCTTCAAAATTATTAGATAATTCACGTGTTTTTGCTACATCAGGAATATAGCCTTCACCTAAATAGTTTATGTGTACACCTTTAGAAATTAACATGCTGTCTATACCATATAGATTAGCCCCTCTAATATCTGTAGTAATACTATCGCCAATTAGCAATGTTTTTTCTTTTTCTCCAATTCCTTCTAATGCATATTCCAGAATTCTGCTTTCAGGCTTCCCTATAGTAATGATTTGTCCGCCAAGAGCGGCATACTGTTCTGCCACAGCACCGGCAGCAATACAAATTTCACCATCTACAAAACCGGATGTATCATTTCCGACACATACCAAAGGAACATTCATACTGGCAGCAAATTCCATAATTTGCATATATTTATCAATAGTATCTTGAGGATGAGATGGACTCCCGATAAACAAAAAATCAGCTTGCCCGAGTTTGTCAACGGCTTCATATTCCAATCCGGAAAAGATTACATTATCTTTACTGTTTCCTAGATTAAAATATGTATTACCGATAGTGGCAAAATTACCTTTACGTAATTTAAACATATAATGCATGATTTCACCGGCAGAAACAATATTAGCAAAAGTATTTAAAGCCAAACCATTTTTGGTAATCATCTCGGCAATTGTTTCCACTCTTAAAGCGGAGTTAGTTAACAGAACAATTTTTTTTCCGGCTTTTTTTAGTTTTTGCAGAGCATCATTAGCATCAGGTAATATATCAGCGCCTTCAGATATAACCCCGCTCATTCCCAAAACGATAGTATCATAGTTATCTATGATTCTTGATATATTCACTATCGGTTTAATCATTTTCATTGTTAAAAATAGCTCCTGCTTTATACATCTATATACTTTAAACTGCATTATAAATGTAAGAAATTAAATAAGCTTTAACACGCTATAATTTATTCCGTAAACTTTAGAAGAATAAATCTCGTTTTCCGCTGTGAACTTGTTTTAGGCGTTCTAATAAGAGAGATTTTTGCGGATTGCTGTCTGGCATTGCTGCAATTTCCCGTTCTATTGCAGCCATACCTTTGGCTTTTGTTTCAGGGGTTGCATAATCCAGTAGATATTCTGTCAAAGTAAGAATAGCATTGGGGGTACAAAATCTTTTTACAAACCCCGGAACAGCAAACTCCATAAAATGCTCCCCTGTTCTTCCTAATCTATAGCATCCGGTACAAAATGAGGGCAGAAAATCTGCATCACATAATTCACCGATAACTTGATCAAGGCTACGATTATCCGAAAGTACAAATTGACTTTTTTTATCATCACTGATTTCATCTGTCTGCGAATATGCTCCAATACCGATATTTGAACCGGCATCAATTTGACTGATACCATATCCGATAGCTTCATTTCGCAAAGCTACCGGTTCACGTGCTGTCAAAATCATTCCCGTATAAGGAACAGCTAGACGAATAATGGCAATCATCTTCATGAAATCAGCATCGGAAACTTGATATGGCGGATGATTGGCATAATCAGTACCGATTGCCGGTTCGATTCGTGGAAAAGAAATTGTATGTGGACCGACACCAAATTTTTCTTCCAGATGTATTGTATGATATAACATAGCCAAAGCTTCAAACTTATGGTCGTATAATCCCATTAATGCACCCATGCCTACATCATCAATCCCTGCTTCCATAGCTCTGTCAAAAGCAAATAACCGCCATAGATAATTTGCTTTCAAACCGGAAGGATGTACAGCTTCATAAGTTTTTTGATAATATGTTTCTTGAAATACCTGAAAAGTTCCAATGCCGGCTTCCTTGATTCTGCGAAAACCATCTACATCAAACGGAGCAGCATTAATATTTACACGGCGGATTTCACCTTTGCCTGATTTTGTTTCATATACTTTGCGTACGGTATCGTGAATAAAGTCAGCATCATATTTCGGATGTTCACCGTATACCAAAATCAATCTTTTGTGTCCACGGTCCTCTAAAGCGGTAACTTCTTTTTGTAACTCATTCATAGTTAAAGTTTTACGTACAACATCTAGATTAGATTTTCTAAAACCGCAGTATGTACAATTATTAATACAGTCATTACCAATATATAATGGGGCGAATAATACAATCCTATTGCCGTAAATGCGCTTTTTGAGAGTTCGAGCCCCTTCTTTGATTTCCTCAATAATATCAGGATTTGTGGCATTGAGTAAAACCGCCGTTTCATCAGGATTAAGACGATTCTTATCTAATGATTTTGCAATAATATCCCGTACTTGTTTAATATCGGTTGTTGTTTTTTTTAACAACTCACTTATTTCCCCCTCGGGGATAAAAGATTCCAAACCATTTACATCTAATTTAGGTAATCCGCTGCTCATTTTTTTATCCTTTTATATGTTTCTAATGCCGTTGGGAACGGGGCTAAAATCCTCTCCAACACTCCTTTTAATTCAGAAATACAAATTCCGTAATTAGTAATTGGTACATTTACCAAGCAACAATTATTGATTCGGTTTAAAATTTCTTTGCGACCGAACATACATCCCCCACATTGTATCACCAATTTATATTCACTTAAATTATTGGGAAAATCATGTCCTGCTGCAAAATCAATTTGTAGATTTTTGCCGGTTTTTTTTCTTAATAAATTGGGAATTTTAACCTTACCGATATCATCTTCCATCGCATGGTGAGTACAAGCTTCAGCAATTAAAACTTTGTCCCCGTCTTTAAGCTCCGTAATTGTTGCCGCTCCTGCCGCTAAAATATTTATATCTCCTTTAAGGCGTGCAAATAGAGTAGAAAATGTAGTGCAGGGAATACTATCCGGTGTTTCGGCAACCATTTTATCTACAACTTGAGAGTCACAAATTACTAAATCCGGATGATTTTTTAAATTTTCTAAAGTAGCTTTATAAGCATCTTCTTTTACAATAATTATGGTATTATTAAAATCCAAAGCATCTCTAATGGATTGTACTTGTGGCAAAATCAATCTGCCTTTAGGCGCTTCATAATCAATGGGCGTAATCATGACAATTGTACTGTGAGGCGGAACTAAATCTCCAAGTATTGGCGGAGTTTTAATAAATTCTTCCGGACAAATTTTTAATAATTCTGCAGTTAACTTATTTAATATTTCACTTCTTGAATTTACATCCAGCGAATTAACAGCGATAGCGTTATCCGGAGCGGTGTAAGTATCTGCTTTATTATATATTTTTATTAACGGGATTTTTTTATGTATAGCTTCTTCTATAATACTTTCTTCTTCTGGTGATAATATGGGAGCGGAAAGAATTAACAGGATAATATCGGCACGCTCAAATATTTTTTTTGTTTTTTCTTGGCGTAACTCTCCCAGTTCACTATTATCACCTAAACCGGCAGTATCAAGCCATGTAACCGGTCCTAACGAAAAAAGCTCTTGATTTTTTTCAACTATATCGGTTGTTGTTCCTGCTTCTGGCGATGTAATTGCTATATCTTGTCCGTTTATTAGATTTAAAAAGCTGGATTTTCCGGAATTTACCTTACCCATTATAGCAATTTGCAGACGTATGGATTTTGGAGCTGTATTCATTATATTTGTCCCTGAAAAATCCACCGTACTCTTATAAATACGATGGATTGTTTCTTTTATTTTTATACCTGAAATAACTTATTTACAAGTAAAATGTTTTAGTCCATTACAGTCGGTACAACTTTTGGCTACACCGTTGGGACACGCACTTGCGGAGAATACACCGCCATAACATGTTAAACTTCCTCCGTCTACACAAGATATTGCGCCTGAACTTGAAGAAGAACTGCTTGAACTCATTGCATCGCTATTATCCGGAATAAAAATACCGTCATCATTTCCATTTTCATCTTTGTTGTCATTATCGTCCTTTTTTTTATCGTCATCATCATCGTCATCAGGCAACAAACATTCTTTACAACATAAACGACTTCCGCCACACCCATCACTGCAACGTTCGGTACCGCAACTGCAATTGCTGTCATCTGGCATTGGATCACAACAGTCTTCATAAGGATAATAACAAGCATCTCCGCAGCTATTATAAGTATGACCGCCACATCCGCCGGGATGCTCAAGGGTAGTTCCTGGAGGACAAGTTGTATCGCAACATTCTACCCACAATCCGTCACAAGAAGAATGCCCGCTGGCACTGTCAACAAAACGTGTATCTCCACGCATTGGATATTCACATGAATATGAGAAAATATCCGGACAATAACATTCTGAAATATAACTATTATCATAAGGACAATATTCATCAAAAACTTTTCCGCCAATGCAAGTTTCACCTAAATGATATTTGTTGTTTCCATATTCATCAAGTATTTGAGAACATTCAGAATTATCTTCCAAACCGCCAAAATATAAAGGACCTTCTTCATAATCAGGCAAAAAGGTAATTTTTGCATTTGCATCCTGATAAAATATATTAATCAACATTAGGCTAAAGAATGTTATCCAAAATTTTTTCATCATTCCTCCGTTGGAAAAGTCCGCTAACTGCGCAAAATATACTACATTCGCCTATTTTCGTCAACGTCTTTTTTGTTACAGAATTGTTATAAAATGGAATTTATATATTCTTTTGCTGCTTTTGTCAAAAACAGTTGGACTTGTATGGTGGTTTTATGCTATAAATACATATCTAATAAAAAGGAGAATGATAATGAAGTTGTACCATTATGCTAAAAAAGAAAATACAATAATGCAAGATGGATTATTATCATTTTCCAAAAGTAATTTCTTTAATATTAATGATTACAACAAGCGAATAACCGGTTTGAAAACAAAAGACGACGTTGTTGTGTGGATGGAAAGTTGTTTTGTCGGGCGCAGTCGCGGTATCCGATTTTTTACAGAACCGATAAAATGGCATGATAAAACGATAGAAACGTTAAAAAATTTTGTTGACAATAGATATTTATATTCAATTGATTTGGAGAAAATTGAAAAAGATGGTTTAATTGAAGCCGTATATGTTAGCCCCCCATTATACGAACATCCTGATTATAGTGAAAATGATTTTCATTTTAGATGGGGGCGTGACGAAATATATATTAAATTAAACTCAACTCAAGATATTGATTTTTCTCCGGTGGATTGGACTGCTTGTGATGACAAACTTGGTCATCGTTTTGCTTTCGTGCGTTATTATTTGCTGATTATCAAAGATGGAATAATTCCCCCTAAATATGTAAATAAAGAAAATTAAAACTATAACTTGACAAACGCATTGTTTTCGCATATATAATAAACAACACACCCCTTCCACTTAGCTTCATTAACCATAATGAATGATGTGAAAATGAAGGGGTTTCGTCTATTTAAGGACTGCAAATGACACAAATATTTTTTTATAAGCCATCTACAACAGCTATTCAAAAAATATTACAATTGAAAAGTAGATGAATGCAAATACAAGATACTAAATATGCGATATGTACAAAAAACTAATGCTCTTATTACTTTTTCTAAAATGGGATTTAGTGATAACTGGCAAGGATTACCATTGTTTAGTAAAATGCTCAAAAATATAAATGAATAATAATTTTAATTTTCCTGTTTCCTGCTTAATTTCAAAATTACTTGATTTGCTATTGTTAGTCCGAAAATGGCTGTAATTGTTGGGAGCGAGCCGAGAGTATTGCGGATTCTTCCTCGTTGTCCGGCACTAATTTCTGTATTGGTGCTTTCTTCGTCCCTAAAAATTGCATTTTCCGATAATTCTGTTTGTTCATCAGAGAAAACACAATCAATCTGCGATATATCTACTCCTCGTTTTTTTAGTCGTTTTCTGATAAAACGAGCCAGACTGCAATTTTTGCTGTTACTTAATTTCGCAAATTTAATGCATGCCGGATTAGTTTTGAGAGCCGCACCCATAGATGAAATAAATGGAATTTCACGTTTGTACAATTCTTCTATCAAGCAACATTTAGGATTAAGTGCATCTATTGCATCCACTACCATGTCTGGCTCATATTGCAATAGACTGTCTAAAGTGTCTGCATTTACAAATGTTTCTTTGGTTTCTACCAGACAATCGGGATTAATTTGCAATACACGTTCTTTGGCAATAGCTGTTTTTGATTTTCCTATCGTGGAAGATAAGGCTAATATCTGTCGATTGATGTTACTTTCTTCGACTATATCAAAATCTACTAAAATTAATTTACCGATACCCGAACGAGCCAAAGCCTCAAGTGCATACCCTCCAACAGCTCCCAGTCCTACAACAATAACGCAAGAATTTTGTAATTTATTCATAGCTTCACTACCTAGCAAAGCTTCTGTTCTTTGAAATCTTCGATTCTCTTTGTACATTATTTTTTCTCACATTGCTTAAAAATAAAATTTGCATTTTCATATATTTGTTGCGCACAAGTTTCCGTATTATCTCCTCGGATAAGTGCGATTTCTTTTACTAATTGCGGTAATAGGGCAGGGTAATTTTCTCCGTTTTTTTCTTTTGGCTGATAAGGAGCATCTGTTTCCGTCAGTAATTGTTTTAATGGAATATTCTTTAATATTTGTTCTTTCTTTGGATGTCGTAAAATTGAAAAATTAATTCCCACATAAAAACCATGTTTTATAATTTGTTGCAAAAATTCCAAACTACTATTAAATGAATGAAAAATTGTTTTTTTAGGAAACTTATTCCATAGCTTTTCAATTTGTTCTTGTGCTTTTACGGCATGAATAATTAATGTCCGACATAAATCTTGAGCTAATTCTATCTGTTGAAAAAATATTTTTTCTTGTAAATGTATGTCAATATTTTTGCTTCTGTCAATTCCGCATTCCCCTATTGCCGCTGACGGATATTTTTGTAAAAAAAATTCCAGTTTATGTACCCAATTATCAGAACATTTCTCAACATGCCAAGGATGTATTCCAAACGATGGAATTATATTTTGCGGAAACATATGTGCAATGTCATCAACTTTTACCCAGTCATTTTCATGCACTGATATGCAGACAAAATCAGATACGCCGGCTTTTTGTGCTTGATTTATAATCTCCGTTGCATTTCTGTTATTAAAATCTTGCAAATGTACATGTGTATCCATAAACTGCATATTAAGAATGTTCCTCGTTTAAATTATAAAAAGGATATTATAAACAAATGCCTGTTTTGACAAGACCTGTTTTAGAAATAAATCTTCCTGCCTTATTGGATAATTATTATAATTTGCAAAAGCTTGCCCCTAATGCAATTGCAGCCGCTGTGGTTAAGGATGATGCTTATGGTTTAGGGGCAGAAGAAGTTTCTGCTTATCTATATAAATATGGTAATTGCCGCCATTTCTTTGTTGCTCATGCAGTGGAAGGGGCAAATATTCGTTCACAAATTCCGGAAGCTATTATTTATGTTTTGCAAGGAATGGGTGATGATAACGTCAGTTTATTTAAGCGGTATAATTTAACTCCGGTAATTAGCAGTTCCGAGCAATTAATATTTTGGAAACAAAACCGGATTACAGACATAAAACCGGTTGTTCATATTGAAACCGGATTAAATCGCCTTGGCTTTCGAGAGCAAGATTTGGCTGGGTTGAGTACGGAAGATATAGCCGGGTTTGGGCTTGTTATGTCACATTTAGCCTGTGCGGATGTTTGCGGGCATTTTATGAATGTTAAGCAATTAGATAATTTTATTCGTTTACGTAATCAATATTTTAAAGATATACCGGCTTCTCTTTCGGCTTCTGATGGTGTGTTCTTGGGGGAAGAATATCATTTTGACATGGTACGCCTTGGGGCTGCAATGTATGGAATAAACACAGCTCCTAACCGCCCTAATACGATGAAAGCTATAGTAACGGTAAAAGCCCCCGTATTGGAAATTGCTCCGCTTGCTCAAGGAGAATATGTCGGTTATTCTGCCACTTATCGTGCCGATACCCAACGCAACATAGCTATTGTATCAATTGGCTATGGTGATGGTTATCCTCGTTCTCTGTCTAATGTTGGCAAAGTATATCTTCACAAAAATCACCAGCGCTCTGAAATTAGAGTAATCGGTCGAGTGTCTATGGATAATCTGATTTGTGATGTTACGGGAATTTCTAATATCGAAGTTGGTGATATGGTTAATATCTTGGATGATACCTATACTTTAGATAATATAGGACAAGATGCCGGAACTATTTCTTATGAAATATTATCACGGATTGGCAAAAATACCCGTTTTGAGCGCAGGTATTTAAAGTAAGTTATTGTGCGTGACAAAAACCGTCAGAACATTTATATCCTTCTTTGCACGCTGGACAACACGCTTCTTTGGCGATGCAAACGCCCATACACACTTTTTGTCCGTCAGGACATTGGCAGTTGCAACAGCGTTGTCCCTGCTGACTGCGAACCCCGTCAATGGGTTGGCATTTCTGTCCGTAGGGACACATCCTTTCAGGCGTTCCCTTTAGACAAGTATCTTTGCATACATAACAAACATCTCCGCAATCATTATAATCCCTCTCGCTATGAATTTCCTCTAATCCTTGCTCCTGACAGCTGGCGAGAGTGGCATATGGATTTTTACATGCCATGCTGCAGCAATTGGTATACATACCGCCGCAACGCATTCCCATGCCTTTCAATCCTTGGGTTTCCAAACATGGTTTGTTAAATTCCGGTTTGCAAATACATTCTTTGACAAAAGCCGGATCTAATTCACAACGTTCGCCGGCAATATACGGATCGCTGCAATTAAGAAGTTTAAAACCTTGTTGCTGACAATACCTGCCTTTAGCTTCCGGTGACATGACTTGCGGATTATTTGTGGCGGGGGCTTGAATTTGCACCTGTTTTTTGCTTTTTGCCGTATTCATAATTGCAATTGCATTGGCATTTGTAGCATCTGCCAGCACAGCAACAAAAAACAAACAAGCCATAATTTTCTTCATCTGCGATACTTTCTTTAACTACGATTAACTTACACTCATATTACTAAAATTCAAATAAAATTCAAGATATTTTGCGGTATAAGTTTGCTGAAACAATAAAAAGATTATAAAAAATGGCACGTAATTTGCATTATACAATTCAAGTTGATTTTTATAATGCGAGGATGCGATGGAAATTAAAGATATAAATAACCAAAATTCTGTTTTAGCAATGTTTCGTAAGATGACAGAAAATGTTGGAACATTTGAATTTGCCAGTTTAATCGGTGCAGGTGAACAAAATATTGTATCTCCTTCAAAATCCATTGTTTCTGTTGCTGATAATTCAAAAGTAAAAACTCCGGATTATGCAGAAAAAAAAGCTTTATCGGCTGAAGATGATAATGTAGTTTCTAAAGATGATGCTAAGCCGATAAAAGAACGCAAATCTAAAAGTAAAGATATCTCTAAAGGAGATAGTGCTTCTGTAAAATCTGAAAAAAACAAAACCTCAAATTATGATGATGTTGCTGCATATTCAGATACAACTGTTCGTCCGGATAATACTGTAACCTCAACTGTATCGTCCCAAACAGTAGATGCGGATGTTGAGAATACGGCTTCTTTGGTTGTTGATGAAAATAGTGTTGTTGCTCCGCTTATAACACCTGAAATATTAGAAAATATAGCTGCATTGGGAGAAATTAATTATATTGATGGTGCCGGCCAAACAGTTATTACAACGACTGGAGCAGAGCTCGTACGGGCAGTTTCTCAAGGATATATTAATAACTTTAATCCGGCTAATATTACAGATGTAGATGGTAAAGCTGTTTTTCCTCAATTGCTTAATGTTGCAACTACTCAAGTAAAAACTTCTAAAGACGGTATTGATATTAGTATGCTGGAGGCTGTTGAGCCGGAACTTATGCCGGAGTTTTCTGCCATTATAAATGATGAGGTTATAAAACCTGTAATATCTGTAGACGATACAGAAGCTTCAATAAGTCATCGCAATATGTTCCAATCCGAAATTGTTTCCACTCACGTTACGGAAAATAATACGGATGATATAACTCAAGAACTGATGGTTGCAATGAATGAAGAAATTATTGTTGATAATAAAATTGTTGATAATAAAAAAGTAAAATTAGACGTGAAAGTTACTAACGGAGAGGAAAAAATTTCCTACTCAACCCGTCAGGAAATATTTGCCGATAATTTAGCTGTTAATGAAGCTGTTGAACAAGCTGTCAATTCTGATATAAAGACAGATAATTCCCCAATTACAACAGCAACATCACATTCCCCGATTCCTACAGCTGTAACGTCAAATATTACCCCTCAAGGTGTTGCCATTCAGGTGCCGGTAGAAAATATTACCTCCGTGACTTCAGGTGCGGTAGTCAGTGGTGTTGATAATATTTCAAATCTGACTTCCGCATCTTTGAATAATGGGGTTGCAGCTCAAGCTAAAACCTCTGCTCCGGCAGCGGAGATGAAATCTCCGGTCGATGATGTTTTCAAAGGTATGAGCCGTGAAGTAATTGAACAAGTAAAGGTCAATATTACCAAGTCAGCAATTAAAGGTGTTGATAAAATTGATATTAGTCTTAAGCCGGAAGATTTAGGACATATTGAAATCAAGCTGCAGCTTTCTAAAGATGGTAAACTTCAGGCGCATATTATTTCTAGCCGTCCGGAAACCATGGAAATTTTGCAAAAAGATATGCAGTCGCTGCAAAAAGCATTTGCCGACGCAGGTTTTCAGACAGATGAAAATAGTTTGAGTTTTTCTTTTCAGGATAATAATCAGACATGGCAACAACAAAGAGAAGAAGAAAACGGACTGCGCCATTTTATGGGTAAAATCTTTGAAACAGAAAGTGGAAATGATAATCAAGCTCAAATGGAAAATATTTGGGACGGAAAATCAGCTCTCAATATCAGAGTTTAATTTTAAGGAGTAAGAACAATGTCAGTAGATATAAGCGGAATTACCGGTTACGCTCAAAGCAATACAGGCTCAGACAATTCCAGTCGTCAGACTCTTTCTGCAGATATGAATACATTTCTGACTCTGTTAACCACACAATTAAAATATCAAGATCCATTAGATCCAATGGATACTGCAGAATTTACTAACCAATTAGTTCAATATTCTTCTGTTGAACAAGCCATTCAGACCAATGAAAAACTAGACTCATTATTAAGTATGAATGTTGCTAACTTAGGAGCTCAAGCAGTATCTTATATTGGTAAAACAGTTCAAGTTCTTGGTGATGTTATGCCTTTAGAAGGCGGAAAAGCTAAAGCTGCCTATACTTTAGATAAGGATGTTTCTTCTGTTACTATTACCGTAAAGGATATGAACGGACAAATAGTTTATTCTGAACAAGGTAAAATAACAGCAGGTACTCATGAATTTGAATGGGATGGTAAGGATGTCAATGGTAATCAACTGGAAGACGGAGCTTATCAGGTCGGTATTTCTACTAGTGTAAGAGATGGCGAAACATCCGCTAATGTAACCACTACAGTATTTGGTAAGGTTACCGGTGTTGCCAGTGATGATAGCACGGTTTATGTCGGACTTGGTGATGCTGTAACAGCTCAACTTGGCGATATTGTTACAATTCGTAATGATGACTATTTTGATAAAAAAATAGAAGTTTCCGGAAGTGAAGCTTCTGATACTGAAGCAGAACAAATATAAAATCACTTCCAAAATAATTAATTAAGACTTTAGGAGAAAAACAATGAGTATTTTTGGTGCAATGCAGTCCGGTATATCAGGTTTGTCCGCCCAATCCAGCGCGATGGGTGCAATCTCTGATAATATCGTGAACGTAAATACTGTTGGTTATAAAGGTGTAAATACTTCTTTTCAAACTTTGATAACCAAGCAAACCTCAACTTCCAGATATTCTCCCGGAGGTGTTCAACCAGCTGCAAAACAGGGAATTAATGTTCATGGTTTGTTAGCATCGACAACCTCTTCAACGGCTTTAGGTATTAGCGGAGAAGGCTTTTTCGTTGTCAATCAGGCCGCCCATCCGGGAGCAGGTGATCTTTGGGCATATACACGTGCCGGTGATTTTGATATTGATAATAATGGTTATCTGGTCAATACAGGTGGTTATTATGCACAAGGCTGGACATTAATACCATGGGACAAATATCCTAATGCAACCGTAATTAATATCAATGGTATTGATTATATGAAGGCCTATTTTGATACTAATGGTAATGTTGTTCATATCAATGATAATATTATTGATAGCCGCAACTTGCGTCCGATTAACCTTTCGACCATCGGCGGAACGGCAACGCCAACCCAGCAAATCAGCTTTGGCGCAAACTTGCCGAGTTCGGATAAAATTGGCGCTAATCAAAAAGTATCGGCACTGATTTATGACAGCCTGGGCAACCCCAGCAATATGAGCCTGAACTTTAAGAAAAC
>JAFTNB010000018.1 GCA_017452115.1 Alphaproteobacteria bacterium | reverse complement strand
TGCCACTATAAAAAATAACCTTATTGACTTTATTGGTATATCTTCAGATAAAATATGTCTATGCTTGCTTGATAAAGAAAACGGAGATTGGCTCGCCGATGAAGAAAGATTTAATGATGAAGAACCGTTATGGTTTTCAGAAAACTCACATCGTATTTCACCTGTCCGTAAAGTTGACTTAGCTAAACAAGCACTGGAAGAAAAAATTAAAGAAAATAATTTGAATTTTGAAGTTATACCTTATGTAGTAATACCAAACGGAAACATTATTAACGCGGAAGATATGTTTGAAATCTGGGATAATATGCATATCAATGTTACAAGGATTGACAGAGGCACCCCAAAAGAATTAAAATTATTCTCAAAGAGCTTACCGGAAATTGAAACACCGGTAAATAAAGAAGATTTTGAAAAACTAAAAAAATTGGTTCGTAATATAACATAGGATACACAATGGCTTTAGAAAAAAAAGGTGAGGAATGGGAAGAATATAACAATGCTGTAAAATGGATGGCATTAACAATTATTTTTACTTTATTAGCAACGGCAATATTAGTAATAATTTCTCTTCCGCTTGGACATTTGTTGATGAACGGAATTTCACAACAATCATTAGAAACATCATGGAAATTTTTACTGTATATTACTCAACATCCTGATTATTTGCTTACCAGCTATGGACGATGGTTTTCTCGTTTAAACAATGCCGGTAATAGTTTTTCTCTGGGACTATGGTTGCCGATTCTGCCTTTTTTTGTATTACCTACCGGTATTATCGTAGGTATCTTAAGCAATCCTTATCGTTTTCAATCCAATATTCATGGTTCCGCTCGTCTGGCAGATTTGTCAGATGTCAAAAAAATGGGATTAGTTAGCGGATTTTGTATCGTTGTTGGCAAATTTAAAGGCTATCTGCTTAGAATGAACGAAACACTATCCTGCTTATGTTGTGCACCTCCGGGCACCGGTAAAACAGCCGGTGTTGTACGCCCGACAATTTTCAATTCTGACGGTATGAGTATTATCGTAAACGATCCTAAGCCGGAACTCTGTTTTGACACGTCGGGAGCCCGTTCTAAAGTAGGTCCTGTATTCATCATCAACTGGGGAGCAGAAGATATTCCTTCGGAAGGTATCTATTACCCGAGTTGGAATCCACTATCCCCCAATGCCCTTCCCCGACCGGGACCATCTCGCGATATGTACGTTGACTCGATGTGTAATACTCTGGTAGAAGATCCTAAAGGTGGTGCCGATCCGCACTGGTCACAAACTGGACGTGCAGCACTTAACGGCTTCATTCACTTCATATCATCTAAATGCGAAAAAGCTCGAGCTAACGACTATTTCATAGGTCGTATCTATGAAGGTAAACTAGATGCCGAAGACAAAAAAGTTCTTGAAGGTTATTATCAGGAAATGGATGACAATCGCAAAAATATAGCCATTCAAAATTTACGCAGCGGCAACTTAAATATTGATAACTATCTTCCAATCGGCACATGGTCGCTATTGCCTGAAAAATGGGTAGGACATGAACCTTGTATAGCTATGATTCTGGAATGGATTACTGAAGCACAAATTAAGCAATCACAAGAAATCAAACGCCGCATGGACGAAGGAGATCAGTCCGCCGCATTTGCTGATCCTATGCGAGATTTATTAGAGGAAGCTGTCAATGAAGCACGTAAATTTGGATATTCCAATCGCTGTATTGTTGAGTTAAGCCAATTAAGTTCAATGCCGGGTAAAGAACGAGGCTCCGTAATTTCTACTGCATTTAGTGGTATTGGCATCTTTAAAAACTCGGCCGTAGTTGCTCGCACTAGTTTTAGCGATATCCAATTTAAAGATTTACGAGGGATGAAAGATCCGATTACCGGACAATTTAAACCGATTTCAGTATACTTATCTGTCAATCAAGTTGATGCCCGTGCTTTGAGTATGATTTCAGCAATTTTTATTGATTTAATGTCATCATACCTAATTGCCAATCCTCCTAAATTCAAAAATCCAACTGATGGTATTATGGGACCATTTCCGGCTTTATTCGTACTCGACGAGTTTCCAACCATGCCTAAACTAAAAGCAGTTATTGATGGACCGGCCGTCGGACGAGGACAAAAAGTATCTTATCTGTTAATCGGACAGGACTTAGGTCAGATTTCCGGTAAATATGGTAAAGACGACCTCGAAACCGTAATTTCAACCACTGCCTGCAAAGTCATTTTAGCTCAAAATAACGAAGTTACAGCCGGACGTTTTTCCAAAATGATTGGTAATAAGACAGTACAAACTAACTCTTATTCTAAAAGTGAAGGGATGAGTAAATCTGCCAATCCGTTTGCCAATAATGTAACCTATCAATTACAAGTCGTATCTGTTATTAGTACAACTCAATTATTAAGCTTACCACACGAAAAACAAGTTGTATTAATGCAAAACTACATTGATAGACCAATTATGGCCGATTCTCCACGATTTTATAAAGATAAAAAAATGTTAGCCTTATCTAAACTTCCGGCATGTCCCAACGTACCGGATTGGATTGTTGCCCAACGTGAAGACATCAATGATGACATGTTAAACAAACTCGGTCTTGAGTATGCTAATGATGATATAGACGAGAGCGAATTTAGTGAAGAAGAACTTTCAAGATAGGATATAACTTTAATGTTGGAATGGACACATCGAAAGATTCAAAACAAATCACAAAGTTTCAGTTCTTTAGCTGATGCTTATGATGACTTGTTATATGAATATAAAGATGAAAATAATTCCAATATTAAACATGATCAATTACTCGCTTCACAAGATACGCCTCAATCTTCATCTATTGATAATATGAAAGCAGAATTATTGCCATTATTAGAAGTGCTTGGCTTATCAAATATTACATTAAAATTGTATCCTCTTATCAATACCGAAGAAACACACATCAAATATGAACAATATAGACATAATATTCCAACATTTTTACGTCTTATCGGAGAAAATTGTTCGGAAGAATGTCGCAATTGTGGAATGAGTGACAAAGCAATTTCTCTTTTATGCCAAGAGATATGCCCCGAAAATTACACACATCATTTAAAAATACCTTTCAATTTTGGAGGAATGGCTAATTTAAGTAACTTTTCACTAGTAAAAACACACCCAACTCACGATAATTTACATCAAATTATAGATATACAACTAGAAAATAATTTTACTTTTGAACGCGGACAAATTTGGCTTCCTATGTTTCAGGGGAAAATTTATAATGGTTAAATCGTATTTAGAATATTTATATAAAAACTATCGGTGCAAATTATTTCCTCCTGAAACAGAAGAAATATTCAACGATTATTTACCCACCACCGAATACAATCAATTATTGCAAATAAGTAATGGATTAATTTGTAACGGAATAGAAATTTTTGGTTGTACTCCAATTATTCGCTCCAATAAAGGTTATACCTTGCCGGATACAAAAAGTATCACCGAACGTTTTATGCGCTACAACTTTTTTAAAAATAAAATTATCATCGGACAAATGCCGGAAACACTAATCTATTATAACCTCCAAAACAAAACTTACGGACTATCCGACAGAATTAGTTTTTATCCGTTTCAAGAATATGAAAGTTTAATTAGTTTGCTAAAAAATTTCCTATAAAAAAAACCGTTGGACTATTATCCAACGGTCATGAATTTAATAAGCATCATCAGCAAAACAAAGTGTTTTAGCAATAATACAACAATCATTCCAACAATAAAAATTTGAAATATACTGTAAATCCAATTTCAAAACTTCTTCTGCTGATAATGTTCTTCCTGAATTTATTTGTGCCATACCTGTAATTCCGGGACGTAATAACAAACGCTGAAAATATTCAGGTATTTGTTCAAATTCCTTCACCGCATAAACTGCAAAAGGCCGCGGTCCTACAAGGCTCATATCACCTTTTAATACATTAATAAATTGCGGAAACTCATCCAAATGCGTTTTACGAATAAAACGCCCAACCGAAGTTACATGACTATCATTTCTTGTTATGGTCAAATTATCTGAATTTAAATACATTGACCTAAATTTATAACAAGTAAATTCACGCCCCATCAAACCAACTCTTTTCTGTCGAAAAATAATTGGACCCTCTGACGAAAATTTAATAATTAACCCAAGCACGATATACAAAATCGGAAGAATAGTAATACATACTATTAATGAAACAACCAAATCAGTAAATCTCTTCAAAAAACGAAAAAACAAAGATGGTTCTTTCCATGTCTTAAATTTATAATGACTAAGATATTCTTTACGCAATACTGAAATATCTCTTGCCGCCTGCATTTCCTGTTTCCAAACAAAAAATACAATTACTCCTAATAATAAATACATAAGCTACTTTTTTAATTTTTAATAATTATTTTTTTGTAGCTTATAACATAAAATCATCTTTTTGTCAATTGGTCAAAAAAAAACAGGATTGGACATATGCCAATCCTGTTATAATACAATTACATATTGCGGAATTTATATCCACATTTACAAACCAATTGTATCTGCCATTCCTGAAGACCTTCTGTAGTACATTCAATCAATACTCTTTTTAAATCTTCTCTAAAACGTTCCTCATTTCCACAAAGAGAATTCCCATTAGGTAATCGCCAACCTCGCTCAAGCCATTCTTGCAAACAATACTTATTTCTGGAATTTTTAAT
>JAFTNB010000194.1 GCA_017452115.1 Alphaproteobacteria bacterium | reverse complement strand
TCCCCACAACCATGTTCGTATCTGCTTTAATTTGCATGATAGGTATTGTTGTATTTTTAGTATTTATATTCAATTATTACATTGCAATCGTAAAATCAGAACCGTTTTGGAGCAAATTTATTGAAATGGCTACCATCAGCTTATCAGTAGCCTTAATATCTTTCTTCATTGGTCTGCTTGCTAAAATGGGCTTTGGCATAGAGATTTAACCTTAACAAAAAAATATCTCTGAACACATTTCAGAGATATTTTTCTTTTTTGTTAAAAAGTAATAACCGGATACATATGAGCCAAATTACCCTTAACTCTTTTCAAAACAGCTGCTGTTGTCATATCCATACAAATCACATGTTTAACACCAACTTCCGTAGACGAAAATAAAAATGGATGAAATGTTTTTCCAACCGCTTGAAAAGCATCACGAATGGTTGAATAACTACTTGCAATTTTATCCAACTGCTTATACGCAGGAATAAATGCATTCACCCCATTAATTTTACCGTTTACCTTTTCGCAAAACTCAGCAACCGGAATAGAAATCTTCAGTGATTTTACCTTTTTTAGCATAATCTGAGTATTTCGCGCTCCATCACTTGGTTCATTCGCACAAAATATCAAATTATGCCGTGACCATTCTCCGTAATATTCGTCAAACAAGATAATCAAACCACGTTCACCGGCTTTAGCATCTAAATCAGGTTTTAGCCAAGCCACCACACCAATCGGTTCAGAAAAGGTATCTGGATATGGTGAAAATTTACCATTAGCAAACATATACCACCCTATTCGTAAATGAGGAAATACATCTCCTGAAGTTTCAATTCTTCTTTCAAGAATTTTTTCCAAACATCCTCGATCAAGCATATTTTTATCCAACCAATATTGCAAAATTTCTTGCGGAGATGAATCTAGTTTTTTCATAGTTTCATCTAAAATTTCAAATTTATTCATAATAGCAAAATTTAAATAATATTTTTTAATTACTGACAAAATAACATATTTTTCTATTTTGTCAATATTTTTCACTCTCCGGCTGTACTCCTTCTTATAATCTCAACATCAACAATGCTGCAATACCATACGCTATATTTTATTCTTTATCATAGCTTATCCGGATTTATTAAGATTACAAAAAAAATCCTCGGATGCACAACGCATGCGAGGATTTTTCATTTCAGAACAAAGAAGTATGATTATAGCTTAACATACATATTCAATACTTCATTATAAATTTCATTTGATGTTTCAGAACGCCCATAAACCGTTTTAGCAACAATGAACGGACGCAAATCAGACATCTGAGGCTTAAATACCTCTGGATAATCTCGAAGCAAACGCCAAACCTTATCAGGAACGAAATCTGACATCAACATCTTGGTCCAGAAATATACATCAAGTTTATTCAACTTGAGTAATTCTTCTGCCAAGGCAATAGCCATTTGTTCCAATCGTTCGTCTGGAGATTTTATCCCCTCATAGACGAGGTCGGCAACTTGTATCGGCAACCTAGAATAAGTTGCAAAATTGAGCGCAGTTTGCGCATTGTTGATTTGTGTTTCATCAAGCCTTGCCATCGACAATTTGCGTTCCATTCGATACATTTTTCTCGCCATTCGAACATAATCTGCCAACTCTTCAATTGAGCGCTTTAAACTCTCTCTAGCAACAAAATCAGCAGCTTCACGTTCTTTACCCAAAAATTTTTCTTCACAACCATCCAATAGATATGCTATAGCTGGTTTCGCTTCAAGCTTACTACGGTTATTTTGAATAAATTCTTGAGCTACGGCTGGAATAAAGTCTGCAGACAAAATTTTTTTCCAAAGATAAGGATTTATTTCCTCCTCTTGAGTTATCAAAAAAATATATCTGCAAATATTTTTTACATTATGGTCAGGATATTTAATCCCTTCCACTAACACATTAGACACCTGCATTTGAAACTGATAGTAACTACGTACCGAAATCAGTTGCTTAAACAAACTTAGCTGAGCATCACCAAGCTTACAAAAACTTGCTGTATCTTCTGATTGACTTCCATCCAAAAACAATTTGCGAGTTCTTCGAAGCAACAAATACATTGCCTCAATCATCTTTTTTGCTTTTTCTCTACGTATCTCGTTTTGAGACATTTCTTGTGGCACTGCCACGTTTCTAACTTCTTCCATAATTATAAATTTTTTAATGTTTAATGTTATATAATAATTTACTTTTTCGTCCAAAATACACTATTTCTTGTTGATTAGCAATAGTTTTTTTATTTTAATTTTATTTTTTTGCGTTATATTAGGTAATATCAACAAATTTCGAGGTATTTTTTATGAAAAAACATAGTTTATGGAAATGGATTTTATTAGGTTTCGTCGCAATTGGTTTAGGATTCGGTTTTTATGGTTGTTCTAAAGAAAATAAAATAGAATATATTACTGTTCCACTCACTAAAGGCAATATCATTCAGAAAATTACCGCATCAGGTATCATTAACCCAATTTCCACCGTAAATATTGGTACCCAAGTATCCGGTACTATTTCAGAAATTTTTGTTGATTATAACTCTTTGGTTAAAAAGGGACAGTTATTGGCACAGATTGATCCGGCATTGTTTGAAGCAACAGTTGCACAACGTCAAGCTGCTTTGGATATTGCCAAAGCACAAGTAGAAGTTTCAAAAAACGATATTACTTATTACAAAAAACACCTTGATAGAATCAAAAAACTCAATTCTTCTCGCTATTCCGCCGATAAAGAATTAGAATCAGCGCAAAGAGATTATGATAATTCCATTGTCCAGCTCAATTTGCAAGAAGCACAAGTAAAGCAAGCAGAAGCTGCGCTTAATTCGGCTGAAATTGATTTGCATTATACTAAAATTGTTTCTCCGGTAGATGGTATTGTGGTTTCTAAAGTTGTTGAAGTAGGACAAACTGTTGCTGCGAGTTTTCAAACCCCTACTCTTTTTAATGTTGCTGAAGACTTAACCAAAATGCAAATTGAAGCATCAATTGTAGAAGCTGATATTGCCAGAGTAAAAGAAGGACAAAAAGTAGAATTTAGTGTTGATGGTTATCCTGATGAAATTTTTATCGGCAAAGTTACACAAGTGCGTAATGAAGCTATTACCACTTCAAATGTTGTAACTTATGAAGTAATTATTGAAATTGATAATAGTGAGCAAAAACTAAAACCCGGCATGACAGCCAATGTAGAAATTATTACAGCAAAAAAAGAAAATGTTCTGCTTGCCCCAAACAAAGCACTGCGGTTTTTCATGGAGGATGAAAATGGGAAAACACAACGTTACCAAGATAAAGGCATTTGGATTATGCAGAATGGTATTCCTGTTCGTATCAGTATTAAAACCGGTGTATCTGATGATGAACAAACCGAAATCAGCGGAAACGGCTTAAGCGAAAGTATGAGTATTGTATTGGAAAAAAATTCGCAAAAAACGGATAATTCACG
>JAFTNB010000193.1 GCA_017452115.1 Alphaproteobacteria bacterium | reverse complement strand
GCACCAAAAGCTGTAATATCTGCAGCTTGACTGATAGGGTAGGTAAAGAAACCGACCGGCAGACTATTTTTGAAACCGCGCATTGCAATTTCATTTTTTACGGTAGGATTACGCTGTAAACGAGATACTGTCACCAGATTCATATAGTAGAAACTTAATTCACACAATTCCGGAATTTGTGATTGAATAAATATGGTGGATTTTTGCGGATTAATTCCGCAAGCCAAATAATCTAAAGCCACTTCCATAATATTGTTGCGTACTTTATCCGGATTATCTGCATTATCTGTTAGAGCTTGCGCATCGGCAATTAATACAAAAATATTATCAAAAGTATTGGTATTTTGTAATTCTACCCGTCTTTTTAGTGAACCAACATAATGTCCGATATGAAGCTTTCCGGTTGGACGATCACCGGTCAGAATAGTACTCATCTGAATTTCTCCTCTTTATGCAATCAAGTTACTTTCACTTATAGCTGTTATTTTATTTTTATGCAA
The DNA here is from genome assembly GCA_017452115.1 of Alphaproteobacteria bacterium. Lineage (GTDB taxonomy): Bacteria > Pseudomonadota > Alphaproteobacteria > RF32 > CAG-239 > MGBC133411. The sequence continues at coordinate 1,513 of JAFTNB010000193.1, read as the reverse complement.
CTAAAAAAGGGAAGACATCTAATCTTCCCTTTTTCTTAAATTATGCTTTTTTGCGTTTATTTTTTCTGTTTGTATAACGCTCATAGATGGTTTGTACCCATACATACATTAGCGGAATCACAAACACTCCGACAATCGTACCAACCACCATTCCCCAAAATACCGGAACTCCGATTGCTTTTCTGCTTTCTGCCGCTGCTCCGGAAGCAATTACCATTGGCCAAACTCCGAGAATAAAGGAGAAAGCGGTCATTAATACGGCGCGGAACCTTTCTTTTAGTCCTCGAATTGCTGCATTAACTATAGTTGCACCTTTCAAACGTTCTTCTTTAGCAAATTCCACTACCAAAATCGCATTTTTACTTGCTAGACCAATTAACAAGATTAAGCCGAGCTGGGCATAAATACTTAATGACATTCCACTGAAAAATAAGCCCAACATTGCGCCGTTCATTGCCACAACTAAAGATAATAATACCGGTACCGGAACGATAAAACTTTCATATTGAGCCACAAGGAACAAATAAGCAAATATAACCGCCAACGCAATCAAATAACTGATTTGCCCATGAGTATTCTTTTCTTGGAAACTCATTGTTGACCATTCAATATTAAATCCTTTGGGCAGTGTCTTTACTAAATCTTCAACCGCCGCCATCGCCTGACCTGTACTTGAGCCTTCTTTTTGTACTGCCATTACGTTTGCAGCCGGATATTGATTATAGCGTTCTACCACACGAGGAGCCAAAACTTTGTTTAGTTCAACCAAGCCGCGCATTGGAACCATTTTACCTTCCATATTGGCAATATACAAGTCGTTAATATTGTCAATATTCTGCCGATATTTCCAATCAGACTGCAGCATTACTTTGTTTACTTGAGTACCGAGGTTAATATCATTAACATAAGCAGAACCAAGATAACTTTCGAGTGTTGAGAATATATTGCTCATCGGCACATTCATACTTTCTGCTTTTGTCCGGTCAATATTCAAGAATATATTTGGTGTTTTAGCGTTGAAAGTTGAATAAGCATAAGCTACATCCGGCAGCTGATTAACGTTGCTTAAAAAGCTTTGCAGCGCCGCATCAAGTTTCTGATAATCTGTATCTTCCCTCGATTCTAAACGAATATCCAAACCGCTGGCTTGTCCGAGTCCCGGAATTGCCGGCATTTCGAATAATTGAAATTCTGCTTCCGGAAATACGGATAGTTTTCCACGTAATCTGTTTAAAATTGCAGCTGAATGTTGTGATGGATGTGAACGTTCTCCCCATGGTTTGAGTACGATAAAGTTCATGGCCACATTTTCACCACGACCACCCATCATGCTGTATCCGACTACATTAGAAACACCTTCTACCGCTTCTTCTGTTGCAATAACTTCATTTACTCTTTCCACCAACTCTCGAGTGCGTTTTTTTGCCGCTCCTTCAGGGAGCTGCATACTCATAACAATCACACCTTGGTCTTCATCAGGAATAAATGAAGTTTGAGCGGTAGAAAATAGAAT
>JAFTNB010000017.1 GCA_017452115.1 Alphaproteobacteria bacterium | reverse complement strand
AGCCTTTTCATCTTTATTTGTCGCCAACACTACGATACCGGAACCGATTGTTTTATTAATTTCATCAATAAAGGCTTTAAGCTCTTTGGGATGAACATTCGGCACAGCTCGCCCGACAAATTTGATACCATTAACCGTTTCAATTTTATCTTGATTATCGGCAGCCTTGTTGCTAGCAAAAGATTTCTTAAGTTCAAACAATTCAGTTTCTAACTTTTTCTTTTCTTTAAGCAAAGTTGCAATACGAGTTTCAATTTCATTAAAACTGGCTTTGAGAGATTGTCCTATATGATGAATTTTATCTTCAATCCCCTGAACAAATTGTTCTGCTCCAACACCGGTCACACATTCAATACGGCGTACACCGGCAGCAATTGCAGATTCAGAAATTATGTTGAAATAACCAATATCTCCAGTATGTTTTACATGCGTACCGCCACAAAGTTCGATAGAGAAGGGGGCTTCTTTCTCTCCCATCATTACTACTCGAACTTCATCAGCGTATTTTTCACCAAATAATGCCATAGCGCCAAGCTCAACAGCTTCTTCTTTACTCATCAAAACAGTATAAACAGGTGCATTTGCTCGAATAAGCTTATTCACCTCATGTTCAATCTCCCGAATTTCCTCTTCGCTGATTTGTTTGTTGTAAGCAATGTCAAAACGCATTCTATCGGCTGCCACAAGAGAACCTTTTTGTGTAACCTGCTTACCGAATTTCTGTTGTAAAACATGATGCAGAATATGGGTTACAGAGTGATTAGCCGCAGTTGCATTTCTATATTCTACATCAACCTCAAAACCTGCGTTTTCATCTTTTTTTGCTTCACCGGAAACAATAGTACAATAATGTACAAACAAACCATCAAGTTTTTTCTTAACATCAGTAACTTTTGCTACAAAATCAGCAGATTTGATAATACCTTTATCTCCCATTTGTCCGCCAGATTCACCATAAAACGGGGTTTGATTAGCGATAAGATAAAAATCTCCTTTATGAACAGATGTAACTTCTTTCCCATCTTGAACAAGAGCAGTAATTACACCCTCTCCTTTGGTGTTGTTATAGCCTAAAAATTCAGTTGCACCTAATTTATCTTTCAGCTCAAACCAAATCTTTTCTGTACCAGCATCACCGGAACCTGCCCAATTTTTACGAGCTTCTGCTTTTTGGCGCTCCATTGCAGTGTTAAATCCGTCTACATCTACTTCAATATTTTTAAGTTTTAACGCATCTTGTGTCAAATCAAGAGGAAAACCATAAGTATCATAAAGCTTAAACGCAGTTTCACCGGAGAGTTTATCTCCCTCTTTCATATCAGCAGTTTCGGCATCCAACAAACTCAACCCTTTTTCAAGAGTTTTACCAAAACGAGTTTCTTCCATTTTGAGGGTTTCGGTAATTAAGCTTTCCATGCGGTAAAGTTCGGGATAAGCTTCCCCCATTTGCTCTTGCAGGGTAGGTACAAGCTTATACATCATCGGTTCATTTACTCCCAGCAAATGAGCATGACGCATAGCACGGCGCATAATGCGGCGCAATACATAACCGCGTCCTTCATTAGATGGTAACACTCCATCAGCTATCAAGAAACAAGTAGAACGCAAATGGTCCGCAATTACATTATGAGAAGCTTTGAGTGGTCCGTTAGGATCAGAATTTGCAATATTTGCAATAGCATTAATTAATTTTTGAAAAATATCTATTTCAAAATTAGAATGAACACCTTGTAAAATTGCTGAAATACGTTCCAATCCCATACCTGTATCAATTGAAGGGCGCTTGAGCGGAATACGAGTTCCGTCCGGCAAATCTTCAAATTGGTCAAACACAAGATTCCAAATTTCAATCCAGCGATCACCATCTTCTTCTGGAGTTCCCGGAAGACCTCCCCAAACTTCAGGACCATGATCATAGAATATTTCCGAACAAGGACCGCAAGGACCAGTATCCCCCATCTGCCAAAAATTATCTTTAGTTGCAATACGAATAATTCTATCATCTGGAAGTCCAGACACTTTTTTCCAAATATTATAAGCTTCATCATCATTATGATAAATCGTAACCGCCAATCTGTCTTTAGGCATGTCAAAGTCTTTGGTTAAGAGCTCCCAAGCCCAACGGATTGCATCATCTTTGAAATAATCACCAAAAGAGAAATTGCCAAGCATTTCAAAGAATGTATGATGACGAACATCATATCCTACACTATCAAGGTCATTATGCTTGCCCCCCGCGCGAACAGATTTCTGGGAAGAAGTCGCTCGGGTATAATCACGTGTTTCATTACCGGCAAGAATATTCTTAAATTGTACCATACCTGAATTAGTAAACATCAGGGTAGGATCATTATCAGGCACCAAAGAACTGGATTGCACAACTTTGTGTCCGTTTTTAGCAAAAAAATTCAAATAAGTATTTCTAATTTCTTTTAGTGTAACAGTCATTTTTATTTCCCAGAAAATAAATATTCATTAACCTTGCTAAAATATAGCAAAGACTCTGACTTGTCTACACTTTTTTATATAACTAATTATATTTTGTTTTATTTATTCTTAATAATACCACTTTATTGCATCTTTGTTATAATCAAGAATACATCCTGATAGTTTTTAAATTATTTATTATATATTTTTGATAAAATAATTTATACATTGTTTCTGAATACTTCGGATATTTATTATCAAACATCACTCTAATTACCGCATCCCTTTCTTGCATATAGTCATATGATAACAAATTATTATCAATAAATTTCTTAAATATATTATTTTTTTCAATTGAAACATGAAACATAAAATTACGTATCTTTTCTAAATGTTTATTTACCTTTTTATTACTTGTTAATAATTCAACAAATAACTGTTTACTGTCTAAATATTGAAAAGCTTTTTGATATGATGAAGTTGTACACATTCCCATTGGAAACAACATATCCAATATAAAAAACAAAGAAATTATTTGTTCCTGATAAATTAGACCGTTTTTCTTACTACTTACTTTTAATTTATTTTTTAACCCCATACTATAAATAAATATTTCATCATAAAATTTATGAATACAATCAACATCTAATGTTTCTGCTATAATTTTAGCCTTTGCATAATATTTACAAAAGCAATCCAAGTATTTAAAATTTTTCCATTCAAAATACCAATGATATTTGTTACTATCCGACAATTGTAATTTATGTTTAAATTTATTAGTAAAATATCTAACAGCATCACTAAGTGCTTGTTTATCACAGTTAGATTTATGATATAAAATATAATTGCCATATATATTTTCAAACAAAAAGTAGTCATTATTCTTTTTATATTCTATAATATTTGAAAAATCATAAACAGAAGTCCAATCAATATCTATTATACCATCTAAAATATTAATCCCATTCACTGTAAGTATATTCTTATAGGTATTAATAACAATTTCATCATCTGTTTTTATTTTTTTTAATAGCCCTTTTATTCCAACCAAACAGGGAATTCCTAACTCTCTAGATATTATAGCACTATGAGATAATATATCACCCTCAGCCGTCAATATCGCACTAGATTTTTTTATAGCGGGCATAAAAAGCGTATCCGTATATTCAGACACTAAAATTCTACCATTAGGAAAATCATCAATAACTTTTTTTAAATCATCTGTTGCCAAAGAGCTATCAATACAAAAAGCCTTACCTTCAACAATTCCTGTAGATGCTACTACACAATTTT
>JAFTNB010000192.1 GCA_017452115.1 Alphaproteobacteria bacterium | reverse complement strand
TTAATTTATTAATTATGAAAACAATTTTATCAACTTATTCATACACAAAAATACTATGGATTTCTGTTGTGGATTAAAATCTTTAATCATTGCCACTAATTTATATTTGTGCCAAAAAAGTTTGATACTGTGCTTGCAGTTTGATACATGCTTACTTATATATTATGATTATGTGCTAACATAAACGATAGGATGAGAAAATATGGCTGAAAAGAAAAAAACATATCCGGTACTGCCTTTGCGTGATATTGTTGTATATCCTAAGATGGTTGTGCCCTTGTTCGTAGGGCGAGAGAAGTCGGTTAAAGCTTTACAAGATGGTGTGGATAACGACAAAAATATTATTCTGGTAACACAAAAAGATGCAGCTACAGAAGAACCTACAGCAGATGATATATATCAAGTAGGTACTTTGGGTACGGTTTTACAGCTTTTACGTTTACCTGATGGAACTGTTAAGGTTTTAATTGAGGGATTAGAACGTGTTCGTATTGATAAATTTATAAAAAATGATGAATTTCTTGAAGCTCAAGCGATAATTTTGCCAGAGGCAGAAAAAGGTTCAGATGTAGAATTAGCGGCCTTGGTTCGTGCTGTATTATCTCAGTTTGAAGAATATGTAAAACTTTCAAAGAAAATTCCACCGGAAGTGCTGGCAGCAGTTAATCAAATCGAAGATTATAGTAAACTTGCTGATACCATAGCTTCTCATCTGACTTTGAAAATTGCCGATAAGCAGGCTTTATTAGAAGGTGAAACTCTTAATAATCGTTTTGAAAAAATTCTGGGATTTATGGAATCTGAAGTCACATTAATGGAAGTGGAAAATAAGATAAAATCCCGTGTCAAAAAGCAAATGGAAAAAAGCCAAAAAGAATATTATCTCAATGAACAAATGAAGGCTATTCAAAAAGAACTCGGTGATGGGGATGAAGAAAATGAAATTTCAGAATATGCCAAAAAGATTGAGAAGACTAAACTTTCTAAAGAAGCAAAAGAAAAAGCTTTATCAGAATTGCGTAAGCTGAAGACTATGAGTGCTATGTCCAGTGAGGCGACAGTTGTTCGTAATTATTTGGATTGGTTGCTTGATATTCCATGGAAAAAACGTTCTAAAGTGAATAAAGATTTGGCTAAAGCTTTGGAAATTTTAGAAAAAGACCATTATGGTTTAGAAAAAGTAAAAGAACGTATTATTGAATATTTGGCGGTGCAATCTCGTGCAGATAAAGTTCGAGGACCGATTTTATGTTTAGTCGGACCTCCGGGAGTGGGCAAAACTTCTCTTGGTAAATCAATTGCAAGAGCAACGGGAAGAAGTTTTGTTCGGGCATCTCTTGGTGGTATGCGTGATGAAGCTGAAATTCGCGGGCATCGTCGTACTTATATCGGTTCTATGCCAGGGAAAATTATTAAAGGCATGAAAAAAGCAGCGACATCTAATCCTTTGTTTTTATTAGATGAGATTGATAAGTTGGGTAATGATTGGAGAGGGGATCCAAGTTCGGCATTATTAGAAGTTCTGGACCCAGAACAAAACTCCTCTTTCAATGATCATTATTTGGAAGTGGATTATGATTTGTCTGATGTGATGTTTGTAACAACTGCAAACTCGCTGGATATACCGCGTCCACTTTTAGACAGAATGGAGATTATTCGTCTTTCCGGTTACACGGAAGATGAAAAAATTGAAATTGCCAAACGTCATTTAATACCCAAGATTTTTGAAGAAAATGCGGTTAAGCCAAAAGAATTGGAAATTACCGATGATGCTATTCGCAGTATTATTCGTTATTATACCAGAGAAGCAGGTGTGCGTAATTTGGAAAGAGAAATTTCTACACTCGCACGTAAGGCAATTAAGGAAATTTTGCTCAATAAGGAGAAAAAAGTTAAAATCAGCGAAAAGAATATTGATAAATATCTCGGTGTTATCAAATATCGTTTTGGTGAAGCGGAAGAAAGCGATCATGTCGGTGTAACAACCGGTTTGGCGTGGACAGAAGTTGGTGGTGATATTCTGTTTATTGAAGCTGTAGATATGCCGGGGAAAGGTAAAATTACTCAAACAGGTAAGCTTGGTGATGTAATGAAAGAGTCTATTGAAACGGCTTATTCTGTAGTGCGTGCACATTCGGAACAATTAGGAATTAATCCGGATATATTTGAAAAAACAGATATCCATGTTCATGTTCCTGAAGGAGCTACACCTAAAGATGGTCCGTCTGCCGGTATTGCAATGTATACAACATTAGTATCTGTATTAACTAAAATTCCAGTTCGTAAGGATGTCGCTATGACCGGTGAAATTACATTGCAAGGTCGTGTGCTTCCAATTGGCGGATTGAAAGAAAAGCTTCTTTCTGCTTTGCGTGGTGGTATTAAAACGGTAATTATTCCTAAGGACAATGAAAAAGATTTGGAAGAAATTCCGGATAATGTAAAAACAGGATTGAAAATTATTCCTGTTTCGGAAGTTCGTCAGGTTATTGATATTGCCTTAAAAGAAAAAGTTAAGCCTTTGGAAGTTAAGTGTATATGTGAAAGTGTTTAGTAAAAAATTTGTATAGCAGCTCATTTAGAGCGATTTTACGGAGGTTCGAAATGCTCATGTACTACTCTGTACACTCCGCTTTCTCACTCCTAGAAATCACTCTATCTGAACTGTTCTCCAAACTTTTTGTAACAGTCCATCTAAAGAAAAAGTGATTGGGAAATCCATGTATGAAAAAAAGCTAACTATTTAACAGTAGTTAGCTTTTTTGTTAGTTGGATAAATTTTATTTGTTTGTCCAACGAAGTACCCAATTGATGATGTCTTCGATACGTGAATGTTTTTCATTGTAATTGTAGACTGCATCTTCCGGTATTACGTCATTGTAACGGTC